>JAIWNN010000015.1 GCA_020216805.1 Desulfarculus sp.
GCCGGGAATGGGCGGGATGAAGGGCCGGGAGCCGGTGGCGATGACCAGCTTGTCGTAGGGCAGGTCGCGCTCGACCCCGCTGGCCAGCTCCCGCGTCCGCACCGTCTTGGCCGCGCGGTCGACGGCCAGGGCCTCCACGCCCGGCAGGGCCTGAACCCCCTTGGCCCCGGCGAAAAAGGCGGCGTTGCGCTCCATGTGGAAGCTGGTGGACAATAGGCCCTTCAACTCGGCCACGTCGCCGGAGACATAAAACGGTATCCCGCAGCCGCCATAGGAGATGAAGTTGTCGCGGTCCAGCATGGTCACCCGGGCCGAGGGCTCCAGGCGTTTGATGCGGCAGGCGCTCTTGGGTCCACAGGCCACGGCGCCGATGATGACTACGTTGAGGCTCACGTTGCGGCTCCTGGTTTTAATCAAGCACAATCGGCCGGGATTACTCCCGGCAGAGCAAACCACAAAAGCCGGCGACAATCAAGTTCGGAGGGGGCCGTCCCGCCGCCGTGGTCGCTGCCGGTCCTGAGCAGGCCGGGGCGGGATCGGTTCTCCAGGGATCCGGGCGCGGAGCCGAAAGACGTTTGCTTCGGTCGCGCCTCCTGGGCCACCGCGCCTGAATGACATGATAGCCCTCCCCCTTGGGCTTGGCCAGCCCGCGCCGCGGGGGAGCGGATTTCCCTATTGTGCCCTTATTCCATTAGGGCCTATACTATCATCACAAGCGCACATTGATTCCCCCCGCCCCCCTTCCCGCTTCGCTCCGACCGCGCGCCTCCCCGCGCTTGCCGCGCCGTCCTTCCCGCCCGCCTGGCACCATTGGGAGGGGAATATGGCGACTCCAGACAATCAGCCGCCCCCGAGTTTCGCGCATCACCAGGAGCGTTTGTTGGCCCGTCGGACGCCCAACCTGTGGCTGGAGCGGGTCATGCAGGCTGGCTTCAGCGTGCCCGACCTGAGTCCCCGCGCGCCAGGCGAGGCGAGCCCGGCGCCGATCGCCCCGCCTCCACCCCTGGAGGCCCTGGCCAGACGCTTCCGGGGCCATCCCGAAGCCGTGGTCCTGGCCCAGGCCCTTTGGCTGGCCAAGTGCGCCCAGCGCCATCTGCGCCATGGTCGGCTGCTTTCGGCCCAGGCGTCGCTGGCCCGGGCCCTGGCCGTCAAGGCGGACTTTTTCCCTATCTACTCGATTCACAGTGCAGTTTTGCGCGAGATGGCCTTGGCCGGCGGCTTGTTCACCCACCTGCGCCAGGCCGAAGACCGTTTCGAGGCCATGCCCCGGCGCATGCGCCTTTTGGGCTTTTCACTGGGTCTGGACCAATGCGGGGCTTTGGTCTATGCCGAATGGGCCGCGGTTCGCCAACTCTTGGGCGACGCCGCCGGGGCCATCCAGCGCCTGGGCCAGGCCCTGGCCGCCCAGGAACGGGGTCTGTCGCTACCCGACGATCTGCGTCAATTCCTCATGGAATCCGGCTGCCTGGCCGACCCCGAGGTCGCCGCCCATCTGGCCGCCTTCCGCCGCCGCTTGGCTGGTTCCTGAATTCGTCACGATTCCAGCCGTTCTCTCCCCCCACCGGCTTGACACCCCGCCAGGGCTGGGATAATCTCCCTTTTTCACGACGGGTTGCAGCAACCCTTAGTGATATTACGAACTTTCTCATCAAGCGAGTGACCGGCCATGCAAGAATTCCGGCGCATGAAACGCCTGCCCCCCTATGTTTTCGCGGTGGTCAACCAGATCAAGATGGAGGCCCGCCGCCGCGGCGAGGACATCATCGATCTGGGCATGGGCAATCCCGACCTGCCGACCCCCCAGCACATCGTGGACAAGCTGGTGGAGGCCGCCCAAAAGCCGGTCAACCACCGCTACTCCGCCAGCAAGGGCATCACCAAGCTGCGCCATGCCATCTGCAATTGGTATAAACGCCGCTACGACGTGGACTTGGACCCGGAAACCGAGGCCGTGGCCACCATCGGGGCCAAGGAGGGCCTCAGCCACCTGGTGCTGGCCACCATCAGCCCGGGCGACGTGGTGCTGGTGCCCAGCCCCACCTACCCCATCCACCCCTACAGCGTGGTCATCGCCGGCGGCGACCTGCGCAGCGTGCCGCTGTTGCCGGGGCGGGATTTCTTCGACGACCTGCTGACCGCCTTCCGCCAGACCTGGCCCCAGCCCAAGATGCTGATCATCAGCTTCCCCCACAACCCCACCTGCACCTGCGTGGACCTGGAGTTCATGACCAAGCTGGTGGAGTTCTGCCGCGAGCACGAGATCTGGATCGTCCACGATTTCGCCTACGCCGACATGTGCTACGACGGCTACCAGGCCCCCAGCATCCTCCAGGTTCCCGGGGCCAAGGACCTCGCGGTGGAGTTCTTCTCCATGTCCAAGTCCTACTCCATGGCCGGCTGGCGGTTGGGCTTCTGCGTGGGCAACCCGGAGATGGTCAACGCGCTGACCCGCATCAAGAGTTACCTGGACTATGGTGTGTTCCAGCCCATCCAGATCGCGGCCATCATCGCCCTCAACGAAGACCAGTCCTGCGTCGGAGAGCTGATGGACGTCTACCGCCACCGCCGCGACACCCTGGTCACCGGTCTGAACCGGGTCGGCTGGCCGGTGGACTCGCCCAAGGGCACCATGTTCCTCTGGGCCCACATTCCGGAGCAGTACCGCCAGATGGGCTCGGTGGAGTTCAGCAAACTCCTGATCCAGGAGGCCAAGGTCGCGGTCAGCCCTGGCCTGGGCTTCGGCGAGTACGGCGACGAATACGTGCGCTTCGCCCTGGTGGAAAACGAGCACCGCATCAACCAGGCCATTCGCGGCCTGCGGCGCTTCTTCCAGGGATAAGAGGAAGAGAGTCGGGGGGAAACTTTTGTGAACAAAAGTTTCCCCCCGCGCCCCCTTTCAAAAAACTTCGCGGATCGCGCGGCGCGCAATCCGGCGTCCTTGCCCGGGACAACGCCCGGCCGAGCGAGAAAACAGCGCTTTTTTAGGAGGGGGTCTGGGGGAACCCTTTTTGCGCTGCAAAAAGGGTTCCCCCAGATTCTCCCCATCCCAAAGGATTTCCCATGCCGGACAAAGTAGTTAAGGTTGGCTTGATCGGGTTGGGCACGGTGGGCGGCGGCGTGGCCCAGTTGCTCCTGGAAAAGCAGGAGGTCCTGTCCCAGCGCCTGGGCGCGCCCTTGTTGCTGGCCAAGGCGGTGGACCTGGACCTGGCCCGGGGCCGGGCCCTGGGCCTGCCCGAGGGCGTCTGCACCGCCGATGTAAACGCGGTGCTGGACGATCCGGCCATCGACATCGTGGTGGAGCTGATCGGCGGCCTGGAGCCGGCCCGCGCCTTCGTGCTCCGGGCGCTCACCGCCGGCAAACAGGTGGCCACCGCCAACAAGGCGCTGTTGGCCAAGCACGGGGTGGAGATCTTCGCCGCAGCCCGGGAGCATGGCGTCGGCGTGGGCTTCGAGGCCTCGGTGGCCGGCGGCATCCCGCTCATCCGATCGCTGCGCGGCGGCCTGGCCGCCAACCGCATCACCCGGGTGCTGGGCATCCTGAACGGCACCTGCAACTACATCCTGAGCCGGATGACCAGCGAGGGTGCGGAGTTCGGCGAGGTGCTCCGGGCGGCCCAGGATCTGGGCTACGCCGAGGCCGACCCCACCATGGACATCGCGGGCCACGACACCGCCCACAAGCTGGCCATCGTGGCGGCCTTGGTCACCGGATCTCAGCCGGAGCTGGAGGCGATCCCGGTGGAGGGCATCACCGGCGTCACCCCGCTCGACATCCGCTTCGCCCGCGAGTTCGGCTACCGCATCAAGCTCCTGGCCCACCTGCGCAACGACAACGGCGCGGTGGAGGCCCGGGTGCATCCGGCCCTGGTGCCCCAGGACCACGTGCTGGCCTCGGTGGAGGGCTCCTTCAACGCCATCCACATCACCGGCGACTGGGTGGACGAGGTGTTGCTCTATGGCCGGGGCGCGGGCCGCCGGCCCACCGCCAGCGCGGTGGTGGGCGACGTGGTGGATCTGGCGCGCGACATCCTGGCTGGCTGCCCCGGCCGGGTGCCGGGCCTGGGCCGGGCGGTGGCCGACGGCGGCCGCCTGGAGTTGGCCCCCATCAACCAGGCGATTTGCCAGTATTATTTCCGGGTCATGGCCCTGGACCAGCCCGGGGTGCTGGCGGCGGTGGCGCGGGCCTTGGGCGAGCATAATATTTCCATCGAGGCGGTTACCCAAAAAGGCCGCCAAAGCGCGGGGCCGGTGCCGGTGGTGATGATCACCCACGAGGCCCGGGAGTCCGACGTGGCCGCGGCCCTGGCCAAGATCAACGCCCTGCCGGTGGTGGCCGAACCCACGGTGGTTATCCGGCGCATCTGAGCACCGACTGGCAATAATCCGAAAGGACACCCGGCAAAACAGCGTTTGCGAGGAGATTCCACCAGAGATGGCCGCGTCGGCGCTGCGGGCCTCCTCGCAATGACGTCATGGACACAAGGAACTCGCCGATGAAGTACCTGATCCTGGTGGGCGACGGCATGGGCGACCGGCCGGTGCCGGAGTTGGGCGGCCGCACGCCCCTGGAGGCGGCCGAAACCCCCAACATGGACCGCCTGGCCCGGACCGGCCGGCTGGGGCTGTCGCGCACCATTCCCGACGGCATGAGCCCGGGCTCGGACACCGCCAACATGTCGCTGATGGGCTACGACCCGGCCCGCTATCACACCGGCCGCTCGCCCATCGAGGCCGCGGCCATGGGGGTGGAGCTGGGGCCGGGTCAGATCGCCTTCCGCTGCAACCTGGTGACCCTGGACCGCGCGGCCGGGGTGACCATGGCCGACTACGCCAGCGGCCACATCACCACGCCCGAGGCGGCCGAGATCATCGCCAGCCTGGACGCGGCCCTGGGCCGGCCAGGACTGAAATTCCATCCCGGGGTGAGCTATCGCCACCTGCTGGTCTGGGACGACGGCCCCTTGCGGGCGGCCACGGTGCCGCCCCACGACCGCACCGGCCAGGCGGTGGACGACGTGCTGCCCAGCCAGGGCGACCTGGGCCGGGTGGCGGACCTGGTGCGGGCCTCCTGGCCGGTGCTGGCCGAGCATCCGGTCAACCAGGCCCGGGTGGCCGCCGGCAAGAACCCGGCCAACTCCATCTGGCTCTGGGGCCAGGGCACCCGTCCCAGCTTCCCCACCTACCAGGAGCGCTTCGGGATCACCGGCTTCACGGTCAGCGCGGTGGATCTGGTCAAGGGCCTGGGCGTCCTGGCCGGGCTGACGGCGGTGGAGGTGCCCGGGGCCACCGGCTGGCTGGACACCAACTACGCCGGCAAGGTGGCGGCGGTGCTGGAGGGGCTGAAGACCCGGGACCTGGCCTTTTTGCACGTGGAGGCCCCGGACGAGGCCGGCCACAGCGGCAAGCTGGATCTGAAGCTCCAGGCCATCGCCGAGTTCGACGCCCGGGTGGTGGGTCCGGTGTTGGCCGGGCTGGAAAAGCTGGGGCCGCACCGGGTGCTGTTGGCCACCGACCACTTCACCCCCCTGGAGGTGATGACCCACACCAGCGAGGCGGTGCCCTTCGTGCTCTGGGACAGCCGCGCGGCGGAGTCCGGCGGCGCGGCCTACAACGAGGCGGCGGCCGCGGCCACCGGATATCGGGTGGAGCGGGCCCACCACCTCATCGAGTTGCTGCTGGAGAGGTGAGCCGCCATGCACCGGACCGCCGTGCGCCCGCTGATGGCCGATGTCGACGCCATGAACGTGGTCTATTACGGCCGCTATCTGCGCTTTTTCGAGCTGGGCCGGGCCGAGCTGATGCGCGCCGCCGGCCGGCCCTATGCCGAGTTGGAGGCGGCAGGCATGCACCTGCCGGTGACGGAGGCGGGCTTGCGCTATCGTCTTCCAGCGCGCTATGATGATCCCCTGGTAGTGGAAACCAGCCTGTCCTGGCTCAAACGAGCTTCCTTGCGTTTTGACTACCGCATCCTGCGGGCCGACGGCGACGGCGTCGAGCAGGAGTTGGTCACCGGCTTCACCTGCCATGGGTGCGTCACCCACGCGGGGCGAGTGACCCCCCTGCCCGAGTGGCTGCGCCAATGCCTGTCCCTTCTCATCCAGTCCGGGGCGGGATAACTTGGTGGATTATGGGTATTAGTGACCAGCGCCTATTGCGCTGCGCATTCATGCCGTGCTAAATAGGTGACAATGCTTGGGCTTCGGCCCCCAGTCCGTGGCAGCACACCTTGGGCCTTGGGAGGATTTCAGTGGCCAAATCGAAAACCAAGTACGTGTATTTTTTCGGGGATGGCAAGGCGGAAGGATCCGCCAAGATGAAAAACCTGCTGGGGGGCAAGGGAGCTGGTCTGGCCGAGATGGCCAACTTGGGCATCCCGGTCCCAGCCGGCTTCACCATCACCACCGAGGTCTGCACCTACTATTACGACCACGGACAGAAGTTCCCGCCCGAACTTAAAAAAGAGGTCGAGGCCGCTCTGAGGCAGGTGGAGAAGTCCATGGGGGCCAAGTTCGGCGACCCCAAGAACCCCCTCTTGGTCTCGGTGCGCTCCGGGGCCCGCATCTCCATGCCCGGCATGATGGACACCGTGCTCAACATCGGCCTCAACGACCAGACCATCCAGGGCCTGATCGCCAAGACCGGCAACGAGCGCTTCGCCTACGACTCCTATCGCCGCTTCGTCAACATGTACGCCGACGTGGTGATGGGCGTCAAACCCAAGACCGACAAGGACCATGATCCCTTCGAGGAGATCATGGACCAGGTCAAGGCCAAACGGAAGGTGAAGCTGGACACCGAGCTGACCGCCGAGGATTTGAAGGAGCTGGTGGTCAAGTTCAAGGCCCTGGTCAAGAAGACCCTGGGCAAGCCCTTCCCCGAAGATCCCATGGACCAGCTCTGGGGCGGCATCCAGGCCGTCTTCGGCTCCTGGAACATCCCCCGCGCCGTGGCCTACCGCCAGATCCACGGCATCCCCGAGGACTGGGGCACCGCCACCAACGTCCAGGCCATGGTTTTTGGCAACATGGGCGAGGACTCGGCCACCGGCGTGGCCTTCACCCGCGACCCCGCCACCGGCGAGAACTATTTCTACGGCGAGTACCTGACCAACGCCCAGGGCGAGGACGTGGTGGCCGGCATCCGCACCCCGCAGCCCATCAACCGAGTCAAGAAGGTGGCCAAGGGGGTCAAGACCCTCGAGGAAGAGATGCCCCAAATCTATAAGCAACTGGTGGGCATCCGCAACAAGCTCGAGAAGCATTACAAGGAGATGCAGGACATCGAGTTCACCATCCAGCAGGGACGCCTGTGGATGCTCCAGACCCGCACCGGCAAGCGCACCGCGGCCGCGGCGATCAAGATCGCGGTGGATATGGTGGGCGAGAAGCTCATCGACAAGAAGACCGCCATCATGCGGGTGACCCCCGAGCAGCTGGACCAGTTGCTGCACCCCATGCTGGATCCCAAGGCCGAGAAGAAGCGGATCGCCAAGGGGCTGCCGGCCAGCCCCGGGGCGGCGGTGGGCCAGGTGGTCTTCAGCGCTCCGGAGGCCGAGCAGTGGGTGGCCGAGGGCAAGAAGGTGATCTTGGTGCGGGTGGAGACCAGCCCCGAGGACATCAAGGGCATGAACGCCGCCGAGGGCATCCTGACCAGCCGGGGCGGCATGACCAGCCACGCGGCGGTGGTGGCCCGCGGCATGGGCAAGTGCTGCGTGGCCGGCTGCTCGGACCTCACCGTTACCTACGCCAAGGAGCAGTTCACCGCCAATGGCGTGGTGGTCAAGCGGGGCGACTGGATCAGCCTGGACGGCAGCAAGGGCGAAGTCTACCTCGGCCAGGTGCCCAAGGTGGAGCCCAAGCTCACCGGTGACTTCGGCGCCTTCATGAAGTGGGTGGACGAGTTCCGCAAGCTGGGCGTGCGCACCAACGCCGACACCCCGCATGACGCCGGCGTGGCCCGGGCCTTTGGGGCCGAGGGCATCGGCCTGACCCGCACCGAGCACATGTTCTTCGAGGGCGACCGCATCGTGGCGGTGCGCGAGATGATCCTGGCCGACGACGCCGAAGGCCGCAAGAAGGCCCTGGCCAAGATCCTGCCCATGCAGCGCGAGGATTTCGTGGGCATCTTCCGGGCCATGGCCGGGTTGCCGGTGACCATCCGCACCCTGGACCCGCCTCTGCACGAGTTCCTGCCCCACACCAAGGCCGAGATCAAGGAGGTGGCCGAGCAACTGGGCGTCAAGCCGGCCATCCTGGAGCAGAAGGTGGCCGCGCTGACCGAGGCCAACCCCATGCTGGGCCATCGCGGCTGCCGCCTGGGCATCGCCTATCCCGAAATCACCGAGATGCAAGCCCGCGCCATCTTCGAGGCCGCCTGCGTGGTGACCAAGGAGGGCAAGCGGGTCTTCCCCGAGGTCATGATTCCCCTGGTGGGGCATGTCAACGAGCTGAAGCTCCAGAAGGCCATCGTGGACCGGGTGGCGACCGAGGTGATGACCGCCTACGGGGTGAAGATCAAATACTTGGTGGGCACCATGATCGAGCTGCCGCGGGCGGCGCTGACCGCCGACCAGATCGCCGCCGAGGCCCAGTTCTTCTCCTTCGGCACCAACGACCTGACCCAGACCACCTTCGGCCTGTCCCGCGACGACGCCGGCCGCTTCCTGCCCATGTACGTGGAGCAGGGCATCCTGCCCGCCGATCCCTTCATCACCATGGACGTGGACGGGGTGGGCGCCCTGGTGGAGATGGGCGTGAAAAAGGGCCGCAGCACCCGCAAGGATCTCAAGGTGGGCATCTGCGGCGAGCATGGCGGCGACCCCGCCTCGGTCAAGCTCTGCCATAAGATCGGCCTGAACTACGTGAGCTGCTCGCCCTTCCGGGTGCCCATCGCCCGGCTGGCCGCGGCCCAGGCCGCCCTGGAAAAGTAGCCCCCCGCGCACCCCACCCGCGCCCCCGCTCCCGCCCGGGACGGGGGCGCGGGTGTTTTCTGAATGAGTTTCAGCCCCATCCGGAGGATGGAACGCCGCACTTGCCAAGCTCAGGGCAAGGCGTTAACCTTAAGCGCCCATGTAGGTTGCAGACGCGGATGGCCGTGCGCGCAACCGCCAAGGGCGAGCGCCGGATCGGCCGTTCACGGTCGGCCCCCGCACCAGGCAAGGTTTTTGGCCGCCATTTGGGCGCCCCACCCCGGGGAGGGCGGCAACATCATCCGGGAGGGATGCATGGTCCCCATCAAACTGGCCGGCACGGGCTCCTACCTGCCCTCGAAAATCCTGACCAACTTCGACCTCGAAAAAACCCTGGACACCACCGACGAATGGATCGTGCGTCGCACCGGCATCCGCGAGCGACGCATCGCCGAGCCCGATCAGGCCACCTCCGACCTGGCCCTGCCCGCCTGCCGCCAGGCCCTAGCCGCGGCCGGGATCACCGAGGCCGACATCGACTATATCATTATGGGCACCATCACCCCGGACTGCTGCTGCCCCTGCGGGGCCAACGTCTTGCAGGGCAAGCTGGGCGCCCACCAGGCGGTGACCTTCGACATCACCGCCGCCTGTTCGGGCTTCGTCTTCGCCCTAGACGTGGCCATGCGCTACCTGCAGTCCGGCGCGGCCAAGACCATCCTGGTGGTGGCGGCCGAGGTGATGAGCCGGGTGGTGGACTGGACCGACCGCGCCACCTGCGTGCTCTGGGGCGACGGGGCCGGCGCGGCGGTGCTCAAGGCCGAGGAGGGCGGTCCCCAGATCATCGACCTGTACATCGGCACCGACGGGGCCAACGGCCAGAACCTGCGGGTGGCCGGCGGCGGCTCCTCCACCACCCCCATCAGCCACGAATCGGTGGACAAAAAGCTCCACACCCTGAAGCTGATCGAGGCCTCGGCCTCGGTGCGGGTGGCGGTGGCCCATTTCGCCCAGTCGGTCCACACCGTTCTGGACCGCCAGGGGCTCAAGGTGGAGGACGTGGACCTGTTCATCCCCCACCAGGCCAACATC
>JAIWNN010000016.1 GCA_020216805.1 Desulfarculus sp.
CGCATGCTCCAGTCCCTGGCCAACCGCCTGGGGGTGGACTTCGACCAGAAGTTCTTCATCACCATCGACAAGTACGCCAACATCAGCTCGGCCAGCAGCGCCATCGCCCTGGACGAGGCGGTGCGCACCGGCCGGATCAAGCCCGGCGACCTGGTCTGCGTCACCGTCTTCGGCGGCGGCCTGACCTGGGGGGCGGCCCTGATCAAGTTCTAGCCCAGAGTGGGCCGGTGACGGCAAGCCGCGCCCGATGCTGATCGAGCGCGGCGAAGCCTTTTGGGGTGGGGCCCGCGCCTTGCCTAGCGCTTCTTGGGCGGGCGCAGCAGGCGGCTGATCACGAATTCCTTGAGGGTGGCGTCCTTGACGTCGCCCAGGCGTCCCTTGAGCGCCTTGAGGGGCAGCTCGGCCCTGGCCATGGCCTTGTGCCCGCCGGCCGGACCCAGATCGCCGAAGGCGCGCTGGGCCATCACCCCGGCGCTCATGCGCGCACCCATGTTGCGCATCACGACCACCAGGTTGTCCTGGTAGGTGCCGCTGGCGGCGGTGAAGTCCACGCTATCCACCTTCAGGAAAAAGTCGGCGATCTGCACCAGGTTGTCCGGGCTTTTGCAGGGGCCCAGGTGGACGAAGACGCCGTGGCGGCGCACCACGTACTGTCCCAGGGCCTGGCGCAGGACCTCCAGGTCCTTAAGGCGCATCTCGCTGAACTCGATGTTGCGCAAAACCGCCTGGTTGGCCTTGGGGAACAGGAACTGCAACGCGGCCACGTCCTCGGCCAGGGCCGGGCGCTGGAAACCGGCGGTGTCGTTCTTGATGCCATAGACCAGGGCCGTGGCCAGGCGGGTGGAGGGTTTGATCCCGGCCGCGCGCAGGTACTCGGTGAGGATGCTGCTGGTGGCCCCGTAGCGGGGCCGGATGTCCGCGAAGGGCGTCTTGTCGGCCTGATCCCCCACTGGGTGGTGGTCGATGATCACGTGTTGGGGGATGCGCTCGAAATCCTTGCTGTGGTGGGGCTGACTGTCGACCATCACCCGCTTGCTGTAGTCATCGATCCGCAAATGCTTCAACGGTTCCAAGGGAATCTTCAGCAAACGGACCATGGCCAGGTTGTCGGGGCGGGTGATCTCGTTGTGGCGGGCGATGGTGACCGCGGCCACCCGCCGCCAGAGCAGGCGCTTGAAGGCCAAGGCCGAGCCCAGGGCGTCGGGGTCGGCGGCGATGGTGATCAGCACCCGATCCTCGGGCGTGAAGAGCGACAGCAAACGGCGCACCTGTTCGGCCATGTTGCGGGGTTTGTGCTTGCGGTCGTTTTTCGGCATGTCCTCTCGGCCTTCCTAGCGTGGGTGCGCTTTAGTCTTTCACGATACCACCGGCTCAACGAGCTTCACAAGCGGTGGTCGCGCCTCACGTCCCTCGACTTGACGCCAAAGAGGCAACCGGTCTAGTATCCTACCTTGGGAAGGGTTTGGCCGGACCTGTGCTGTCCGCGAGTTCGGCCGCGCCCTGATATTTTTGCCTAGGGAGGAAAAATCAAAAATGAGTGAGAACCTGGATTGGGGAGGCAACCCGACCCCTCTTAAGGTCATGGACCTGACCCTGCGCGACGGCACCCAGTCGCTCTTCGCCACCCGCATGCGCACCGAGGACATGATCGCCACGGCGGAGATGATGGACGAGGCCGGCTTCTGGGCGATGGAGGTCTGGGGAGGGGCCACCTTCGACGCCATGAGCCGGTTCCTGGGCGAGGATCCCTGGGAGCGCCCCCGCACCCTGCGCAAGTACGCCAAGAAGACCCCGTTCTCCATGCTGCTGCGCGGCCAAAACCTGGTGGGCTACCGCAACTACGCCGACGACGTGGCCAAGGAGTTCGTGGATCTGTCCTGCGAGGCCGGCATCAATGTCTTCCGCACCTTCGACGCGCTCAACGACTTCCGCAACTTCGAGGCGGTGGTGGAGCGCATCAAGGCCAACGGCCAGCACTTCCAAGGCACCATCTGCTACTCGCTCACCGAGCGTCGCATGGGCGGGCCGGTCTTCAACCTGGAATACTACCTGGCCAAGGCCCGGGAGCTGGAGGCCATGGGGGTCGACAGCATCTGCATCAAGGACATGGCCGGCATCATCGCCCCCTACGACGCCTACACCCTGGTGCGGGCCCTGAAGGCCCAGTGCAAGGCCCCCATCCATCTGCACAGCCACTACACCAGCGGCATGGCCTCCATGACCATGCTCAAGGCGGCCGAGGCCGGGGTGGACATCATCGACTGCTGCCTGGCCCCCTTCGCCCTGCGCACCAGCCACCCGGCGGTGGAGCCGATCATCGTGGCCCTGGAGGGCACCCCCCGCGCCACCGGACTGAGCCTGAGCAAGATGTTGGCCATGGGCGAGGAGCTGGAGAAGATCGCCCCCAAGTACCGCGACTACTGGATGCCCCACCAGATGGCCCCCATCGACACCGGCGTGCTGGTCCACCAGGTGCCGGGCGGCATGATCAGCAACCTGGTCAGCCAGCTCAAGGAGGCCAAGGCCCTGCATCGCCTGCCCGAGGTCTACAAGGAGGTCGCGGTCACCCGCACCGAGCTGGGCACCCCGCCCCTGGTCACCCCCACCAGCCAGATCGTGGGCGTGCAGGCGGTGCTCAACGTGCTCTTCGGCAAGTACAAGATGGTCACCAACGAGACCAAGGGCATCCTCTACGGGCTCTACGGCAAAACCCCCACCGAACCCGACCCCGAGGTGCGGGCCAAGGCCCTGAAGAAATACCCCCGGGGCAGCGAGCCCATCACCTGCCGCCCGGCCGACATCCTGGAGCCGGAGCTGGACAAGGCCCGGGAGCGGGTCAAGGACATCCCCGGCGCGGACAAGTTCGACGTCATGACCAGCGCCATCTACGACGTCACCGGCACCCAGTTCGTGCGCATCAAGCACGGCCTGGAGCCCATGCCGGCGGCCATGAAGGCCAAAACCCTGGAGGACGTCAAGGCCGAGGACGCCATCATCGCCGAGTGCAAAAAACAGGCGAAGGAGAAGCTGGGCAAGTAGCGCCCCGCCTTCCGCCAAACCCGATCACCACCGCGCCGTCCCGGTCCCTCCGGGGCGGCGCGGCCTCTTTCGCTCCTCACGGCCCATGGGCGCCCGGCGCGGTCGGGCCTTTTCAACGGGTCTGGCGGGAGCCCTCGGGCTCCCGCCAGTGGGGAGGGGGGCCGGCTAGGCCGCCGACCCGGGTGGGGGGGGGAGTTCCAGGGCCATCATGGCCGAGCTGAAAGTCTTGCCATGGGCGTCCAGGGCCAGGGAGCGGGTTACGCCGCCGGCCAGGGCGTCCTTGAGGACGAAATTCAGTGCGCCGATGTTGGGCAGTTGATAGCGAATCACCTCGCCCTTCACCAACTCACCGAAATGGGCCTTGACCACGGCCGCCGTGACGTGTTGTTCCAGCCAGGGATAATGCTTCTCGTCATAGGCGATGACGGAAATGTTGACCGTGTTGCCTTTGTCGCCGGTGCGGGAATGGGCCAATTCCCTGAGTTTCATCGCGGCACCTCCTGAATGTGCAGCTCGGGCTGCACCGCTTCGCGGGGCAGGTAGGCCGAGGCCATGGCCAGCACCTGACGCACCCCCTTGGTCACGCCGCCGCCGGCGGCTGGCCCGTTGGTGTAGAGGGTCTCCACCTCGTTGCCGATCCGCTCGGCCTCGGCCGGGGTTTCGGTGCGTCCGGCCACCCGGAGCCGGACCTCGTAGGGTTGGGTCGCCGGCCGGGAGAGTCCTGGCCCGTGCAGGCTGTCCAGACCGATGTAATCCACCCGCAACTCGCTGTGGCGCACGCCGGTCAGCTTCAAGCGTTCGCGCACGATCTCGGCCCCCAGGCGGGCCCGGTCCAGGGCCCCGGGTCCGGCGTAGCCGATCTGCCCCTCGCCAATATAGCTGTCCACGTAGCCCACGCAGACCTTGAGGGTGGGAGGCTTGACTCGGCCGGTTCCGCCGCCCACGCCCACCCGGTCGTTCCCCAGGTCCGTGAAGCGCACCCCGCTGAAATCCGCGGTCACGTCCGGGGTGAGATAGGCGGCCGGGTCGTGCAACTCGTAGAGCATCTGCTCCTTGCAGGTGGCCAAGGTGATGCGCCCGCCGGAACCCTCCACCTTGGTGATCACCGCCGATCCATCGGGTTCGACCTCGGCCAAGGGGAAGCCCAGCCGGGCCAGGCCGGCCACGTCCTTGCAGCCGGGGTCCGCGAAATAGCCTCCGGTGATCTGCCCGGCGCATTCCAGCAGATGGCCGATGATGGTGCCCTGCCCCAGACGAGACCAGTCGTCCATCCCCCAGTTGAAATGGTGGATCATCGGGGCTAGAAACAAGGCCGGGTCGGCCACCCGGCCGGTGACGACCACCTGGGCGCCCCGACGCAGGGCCTCCACCATGGGAGCGGCCCCTAGGTAGGCGTTGGCCGACACTAAACGCGATCCCAGCGCCGAAGCCGGCTGGCCGGTTTCCTCCAGGATGAGGTCTCGCTGGCGAACCTGATCCAAAACATCGTCGCCGGTCACCGCCGCCAGCCGCACCGGTCCCAGACCCATCTCGCGGCAGATGGCCGCCACTTTGGCCAAGGCCGAAAGCGGGTTGGCCGCACCCATGTTGGTGATGATCCGCACGCCTTTTTCCAGGCAGATCGGCAGCACCGCCCGCATACGGGCCTCGAGCAGGGGGTCGTAGCCCTCCTCCGGGTTTTTCAGGCGTTTCTGCTGGTCGATGGCGATGGTGCGCTCGGCCAGGCACTCAAAGGCCAGGTAATCCAGCCGGCCGCTTTGGGCCAGTTCCACCGCCGGCTCGATGCGATCGCCGGAGTAGCCGGCCCCGGATCCGATTCTGAGCGTCATTGGTTTCCTCGTAGTGTTGTTGTCCGCATGCCATGGCTACAGCGGGAAAAGGCCGATCATCAACGCCACCAGGGTCATGACGATGGTGGTCAGGAACGCGAAGACAAAAGTGAACTTCTGATGCTCGCCCAGGTCCACGCCGGTCAACCCCATCAGCAGGAAGGTGGCCGGGGTCAAGGGGCTGAGCGGGAAGCCGGTGGTCATCTGGCCCAAGATCGCGGCCTGGCCCACGGTGATGGGATTGAGCCCCAGCTCCTTGACCACGCCGGCCACGATGGGTAGCACCCCGAAGTAGAAGGAATCCGGATCGAAGATGATGCTCAGCGGCATGGACAGCACCGCCAACACCACCGGGATGTGGGTGGCCAGGCTGGCTGGAATGAAGTCCACGCTGGCCTGGGCCATGGCCTTGATCATGCCCGAGCCATTCATGACGCCCAGGAACACGCCGGCGGCAAGGAGGATGCTGGCCATCATCAGGGCGGCCTTGGCGTGGGCGTCCACCCGGGCGCGCTGATCGGCGATCTTGGGGTAGTTCACCAACAGGGCCACGGTGGCGCCGACCATGAACAGGATCGCCGGGGAGACCTTGCCCCAAAGCAGGGTGCCCACCACGGCCAGGGTCAGCAGGGCGTTGAACCAGAGCAGCTTGGGCCGGCGCAGGGCGAGCTCCGCCTCGCTCAGCTCGCGACAATACACCGCCCCTCTGCCCTCCAGACAGGCTTCGCCCAGGCGCTTCTTCTCCCGCCGGCCCAGCCACCAGGCCACCACCAAGACAAAAACCAAACCGCAGAGCTGGGGCACCACCACCGGGTTGTAGAGCTCGGTGACCGGCAGGTGCAGGGCCGAGGCCGCCCGCAGGGTGGGGCCACCCCAGGGCACGATGTTCATGGTGCCGGCGGCCAGGGCCACCACGCAGGCCAGCACCCGCTTGTCCATGTTCAGACGCTCGTAAAGCGGCAGCATGGGCGGGATGGCCAGCAGGAAGGTGCTGGCCCCGGAACCGTCCAGGTGCATCACGATGCCCAGCACCGCGCTGCCGACGACGATGCGCACCGGGTCGCCCTTGACCACCTTCAGGATGCCGTTTATGACCGGATCGAACATGCCGGCGTCGCTGACGGTGCCGAAAAACAGGATGGCGAAGACGAACATCGTCACCACCGGAGCGATGTTCTTCAAGCCATCCACCGCGAACACTCCGGCCTTGAGGCCGAAGCCCTGCAGCAGAACCGCCGCCAGGGGAATCATCACCAGGGCCACCAGCGGTGACATTCTCTTGCTGATGATGGCCGCCAGGAGCACCAGGATCGTCAACAAACCGAACAGCGCCAGCATAGAACCCCCTTTGCTCTGTGATCGTCCTTCGCCTGCCTGCGGACCACGAGTGCAAGCCCCATGCCCTGATGGAACAGCGTTTCGTCCTTCGGTGGCCGGCGGTGGGCCACCAAGGCGCAAGGTCAATTCCCATGCTGGCTAAAGCAGAACTGAAGCTCGGCGGACGGATTCACCCCATTCCTGGCGCGGCGGCCGGGGAGGGTTCATTTCCAGAATTCTGGAAGACTTGCTTCTAATTTTTTAGAATTCTATTAGGATTCCAGACCCAAGGCGCGCAGCTTGTTGTAGAGAGTGGCCAGAGAGATGCCCAACCGGCGGGCCACCGCCCGCTTGCCAGCCAAGTCGCGGCCATGGCGCAAGAGCAGCCCCTGGATGGCCTCACGCTCGGCGTCGGCCACGATTTGCCGCAGGCTGCGCCGGTCGTCAATGGTTGGGGCAGCCTGGCTCCCGGTCGCCCCATCGCCACCTCCGCCGCGCGGCAAGGCAATCCGGTCTATGGCGCCGGACTGGCAAATGTTGGCCGCGAACTCCACGGCGTGCTTTAGTTCGCGGACATTGCCCGGCCAGGCATAGGCCTCCAACTCGGCCAGGGCCTGGCTCTCCAGCTCCACCACCCGGCCGGTCTTGGTTCGCCAGGCGGCCAGAAAGGTTTCGGCCAGGGGCGCGATGTCCTCCCGGCGGTTGCGCAGGGGAGGCAGTTGGAGGCGCAGAACGTTGAGGCGGTAATAGAGGTCTTCGCGAAAGGTTCCGGCGGCCACCATGCCCAGCAGGTCCTTGTTGGTGGCGGCGATCACCCGCACGTCCAGGCTCTGCTCGCCGGAATCGCCCACCCGGCGGATGCGCCTTTGCTGCAGCACCCGCAGCAGCTTGGCCTGGATGTCCGGCTGCAGGTCGGCGATTTCGTCCAGAAAGATGGTCCCGCCCTCGGCCACTTCGAACAGGCCCAGACGCCCGCCCTTGCGCGCCCCGGTGAAGGCCCCCTCCTCATAGCCAAACAGCTCGCTTTCGGCCAGCGCCGGGTTGATGGAGGGACAATCCAGGGGCACGAACGGCCCGGCGGCCCGAGGCGAAGCGTTGTGGATGGCCTGGGCGAAGAGCTCCTTGCCGGTTCCGCTGGGGCCGGTGATGAGCACGTCCTCCTGGCTTTCGGCCAGGCGCTGGGCCAGGGCCAAGGTCTGGCGCATCAACGGGGAAACCGCCACGATGTCGGTGAACGAGGTCTGGGCCTTGTAGAAATTGCGCACCATGGTGTAAAGACGCGAGGTCCGCCGGGCGTAGGTGCGCAGGCGGTTGGTCAGGCGCTGCACCTCGGTGATGTCCTTGACCACCGACACCCCACCCACGATGCGGCCAGCGCAAAGAATGGGAGCCATGTCCACCACGTACTCCACCGCGCCCTCGCGCCGGTAGACCCCGGCCCGGGGCTCGCCGGTGCGGATGACGCTGGGCAGGATGGCCCCCGGCCGGACCTCGCTCAACAAACGGCCCACGATCTCCTCCCGGCGCACCCCGGTGATGCGGGTGTATTCCGGATTGACGTATTGCACCACGGTGTCGACGTCGGCGATGAGGATCCCGTCATAAATGGAGTCCAGCACGTTGAGGAACCAATCCTCCATTTCCTCCGGCGTGGGGAACTTCAACAATGACAAAACCTTGCGCATGGTCATCCCGGTGTGCGCTTGGGAGCCTTGATCCAAGGGCGGCTGGAATCCCAGACCGTTCTGGACCAGCTTATCCCAGCCAGGTCTCCTTCGTCCAGGAGCGCCCGCCGTGGTTAGGCGGAGCAAGCCGGCAGGGGGGATGTTCGACGATCAGAGCCAGCAACCGAGTTGGGGGCCAGACCAGGCGGGCCGGGGCTGGCGCGGCAATGGTGATCCTTGCAAAAACAGCTAACAATTTCAAAATCTTGCCTGATCTCACCTCCCCCGGGGCCCTGGATCCGGGGAAGGGATGGGAGCCCAATCTAGTTTTTTTCAGTTTTTTTGGTAGATTATAAAGAAAATTGGCGCGAAGCCAAGGATGGATCGACATCAATCTCCAACTACGTGGGATGACGCCGCACATGACATTGGCTTTTCTCGCTGTCGCATTGGGCCTGGCGCTGCTGGTCTGGAGCGCCGACCGTTTCGTGGAGGGAGCCGCCTGCACCGCCCGCTATTGCGGCATCTCATCGCTCTTGATCGGCATGGTGATCGTTGGCTTCGGCACTTCCGCGCCCGAGATGGTGGTGTCGGTCTTGGCCGCGTCGCAGGGCAATCCCGGTATTGCGCTCGGCAACGCCTATGGCTCCAACATCACCAACATCGCCCTGATCCTGGGGGTTACAGCGCTTATCAGCCCCATCGGCGTGCACTCGCAAGTGCTGCGCAGGGAGCTTCCCATCCTCATCGCCGTCACCGCTTTGGCCGCATGGCAGCTATGGGATCAGGAGATCAGCAGGTTCGACGCCATCTTGATGCTTTGCGTCTTCGGCGGGCTGATGGCCTGGACCATCCGGCAGGGCCGACAAAACCAGGTGGACGCCCTGGGCGAAGAGATCGAGGACGAACTGCAGGTGCACGTGATGCCGATCAAGTTCGCGCTCGCCTGGCTGGTGGTGGGGCTGGCGTTTTTAATCGCCAGCTCGCGGTTGTTGGTCTGGGGCGCAGTGGAAATCGCCAATGGCTTTGGCGTCAGCGACCTGGTCATCGGCCTGACCATCGTGGCGGTGGGCACCTCGCTGCCGGAGTTGGCCTCGTCGGTCATCGCCGCCCGCAAGGGGGAGCACGACATCGCCCTTGGCAACGTCATCGGCTCAAACCTGTTCAACACCTTGGCGGTGGTCGGGCTAGCCGGCGCGATTCACCCCATGAAGCTGGGCCAGGAAGTCATCCATCGGGACTTGCCGGTCATGGCCGCCTTGACCCTTGCGTTGTTCATTTTCGGGTATGGCTTCCGCGGGACCGGCCGCATCAGCCGCGTCAAGGGATCAATGCTTCTGGCCTGTTATGTTGGATACACCGCCTACTTGGTCGGCGCCCTGTTCACCTCGCCGTAACAATAGGGGCGACGTTCACCGACCTGGCCACCCCCTTGGCCCCGCAGAATCGCCTGCACCACCCGAAGCGTCCAGGCGGTGGGCTCGCGCGCGGATCTGGATCCGGTCTCCTGGCCCCGCCCCGTCCCGCTCCCGCCGGGGCGGGACGGTCCCTTGCCCCCCCTTGCGGCGCACTTGTGCGCCGGATGGGGCCAGGGCAGAATAGTAAGGCAAGATCCCGAAGGACGGCGCAACCCAACCCGTTTGCCTGGAGATTGTGGCCATGCTGAAAGCCAGCATCGAAAAAGCGTTCAATGAGCAGATCAACGCCGAGATGTATTCAGCCTATCTTTACATGTCCATGGCGGCCTGGTTCCAGGCCCAGCAGCTCAACGGTTTCGCCCATTGGATGAAGGTCCAGGCCCAGGAGGAGATGACCCACGCCCTGCGCTTCTACAACTTCATCCACGAGCGCGGCGGCAAGGTGACCCTGAAGACGATCAAGGCCCCGGAAACCTCCTGGGCCTCGCCCCTGGCCGTCTTCGAGGCGGTGCTCAAACACGAGCACCTGGTGACCAGTCTGATCAACAAGCTGGTCTCCCTGGCCCGCAAGGAGGAGGACTACGCGGCCGAGAACTTCCTGCAGTGGTTCGTCAAAGAGCAAGTGGAGGAGGAGGCCAGCGCCGAGGATGTCATTGGCAAGGTGAAGCTGGTGGACCAGACCCCGGGCGGGATGTTCATGCTGGACAAGGACCTGGCCGCGCGGGTCTTCACC
>JAIWNN010000017.1 GCA_020216805.1 Desulfarculus sp.
ATGCCCATCGATGTCGTCATCTAGCCCCTCCCCGCCGCCGGCCGGGTTGGCTGGCCGGCGGCGGTCTCACACCCCGCGATCGCGATCCGGCCAGATGCACTTGTGCATTTGCAACTGGAAGCGGGCCCGCAGGCGGTCGGCCAGCATCCATTCCACCACCGCGGCCGGGGCCAGGCGCCCGGCCACGGTCGACAACAGCAGCCCGCAGCGCCCCTCCAAGCCATGGCCGGCGATGACCGCCCGGGCGTATTCATAATCGGCCCGGTCGGCCAGGACGAATTTCACCTCGTCCTTGGCGGTCACCAGGGCCAGGTTGGGCCGATGCAGGCGCTCCTGCATCCCGGAGCTGGGGCACTTGACGTCCATGATCACGTGGACCCTGGTGTCCACCGCGCCGATGTCAAAGGCCCCGCTGGTCTCCAGCAGCACCGTCCGCCCGCGATCGCAGAGCGCGGCCAAAAGAGCCGGGGTCCCAGCCTGGGCCAGGGGTTCGCCGCCGGTCACCTCCACCAGGTCCACCCCCTGGGCCTCCACCCAGGCCAACAGAGCATCGAGGCCGAGGTCCCGACCGGGATCCTGGCGGGCATAGGCCGTGTCGCACCAGCGGCAGTCTAGGGGGCACCCGGCCAGACGGATGAAGGCGCAGGCCAGCCCGGCGAAGCTGGACTCCCCCTGGATGCTCACGAACAGCTCGTTGACGCGCAACCTCTCCATGACCCGAGCCTAGCACTTCGCGGCCCCCCCCTCAAGCCACGCTTCCCAAACCACCGCGCTTCGGGTAACATCGCGGCTGGCAACACCATCTCGGATCGGGAGGCGCGCATGGCCTGGAAATTCGTCTGGCTGGCGGCATGGTCGGCGCTGGGCCTTTTGGCGGGCTGCGGCGGTCTCCAGGCCACGGACTATTACCGCAACGAGTCGCTGAACCTGATGGAGCGGAAGACCTACCAGTTCGCCGGCGACGTCAACGAGACCAGCTACAGCGACACCATGGTCGACATCTCCCTCCAGGTGGACAACGAGGATTCCACCGCTTTCCAGATGGGTCTGGCCAACAAGACCAGCCAACCCCTGGTCATCCTTTGGGACCAAGTGGTCTTTGTCGACGCGGCCGGCAACCGGCAAAAGGTGATTCACCAGGGGGTGCGCTATTGGGACCCGGTCAGCCGCCTGGCCGCGGTGGCAGTGCCCCCCTTCACCAACATCCGCGACCAGCTACGGCCGGCCAAGGTGGACTACCGCGATGGCGAGCAGCGTCTGGCCCCCCTGAGCCGACGATGGGACACCTCCGGCTGGCTGGACCAGCGCATCAGCATCACCCTGCCCCTGATCGTCTACGACCGGATCAGCCTCTATCGCTTCCGCTTCCACATCGAATCGCCGGCGGAGTACGACCTGCTCAACGACCCCATGACCCAGGGCCCCTAGACCGGAACCGCCCCTGGATCGCCCCCACCCGCGCGGGGGGGCCGGCGTTGTGCCCGCGTTCCGGCCGGGGCATACTGGTGTCAAACAAGGAGAGGGCCTTGCCCATGGCAAACTTGACGCGGGCGCGAGTCATCCTCGCCACCCTGCTGCTGGTCCTGGCCTTGACCCCGGCAGCGGCCTGGTCCGCCGACCAGGAGCTGACCGTCAAGCTGCTTCCCCAGGGCCAGGTGGAGCGCCTGACTCAGGTGGTGGCCCGTTTCAGCCGCCCCATGCGACCCCTGGGGGCCATGGACCAGGCGGCCGAGGACGCCCCCTTGCGCCTAGTGCCCCAGCCGGCGGGGTCCTATCGCTGGCTGGACCCGCAAAGCCTGGCCTACATCCTGGACCAGCCCTTGGTGGGCTCCAGCCAGATCACCGTCAGCGTGGCGGCCGGGGTCCAGGCCCTGGACGGCGCGCGACTGGCCAAGCCCCAGAAGGCGGTGATCCAGACGCCGGCCCTGGCCGCCCTGGAGTTCCAGCCCAACCCCGGCGAGCCCCTGGGGCCCCGGCCCGAGATTCGGGTTACTCTCAACCAACCGGTGAACCTGGCCTCCCTGTCCCGGGCGGTTTTCCTGGAGGTGGACGGCCAGCGGCTGCCGGCGCGGGTGGCGGAACTGCCTCGGGAGCCGTGGCAGATCTCCCGCGAGCAGACCCTGGCCCGGGTCTATCGGGTGGGCATCGATGGCCAGCTGCCGCCGGGCAGGCCGGTGACCTTGGTGCTGGATGCCGGCATCGAGCCCGTCGCGGGCAACCGGCCCAGCGCCAAGCCCATCCGCACTCCCTTTCACTCCTTCGATCCCCTGGCCCTGGTCAAATGGGAGCAAAACCGCCGGCCCGACGGCCGCCTGGACCCGGCGGCCAGTCTGTTGCTGGAATTCAACAATCCAGTCAAGCCGGCCGAGGTCATAAGTCGCCTCAAGTTGACCCCGTCCGCCAACCCTCTGTCCAGCGAGCCGGACCAGGAGCCCAGCCGCTGGGTCTACCTGGATCTCGGCCTGGCCCCTCGGGCGGAATATGATCTGGAACTGGCCCCGGGAATCGTGGACGCCTACGGCACCCGCCTGGCGGAGCCGGTCCGGCTCCACCTGGTCACCGGCGATCTGGCCCCGATCTTCTCTCTGGTGGGAGGCAAAGGGGTGCTGGAGACGGCCCAGGCCCTCTATCCCCTGCGCCTGCGCAACCTCTCCCAGGTGAGGGCCGGGTTCCAGTTCTTCGGCCCCGACCAGGCGGTGCCGACCCTGGTGGCCGAGGCCGACCGACCCTGGGACCAGAAGCCGCGCCGGCCCGATCCCGGCCGGGGCGGGGTGCGCCAGGATCTGTCCTTCGACCTGCCCCCCAACCAAACCCAGCTCAAACCCCTGGACCTGGCCAACCTGCTGGGCCGCTCCCCCCGTGGTGGCCTGACCCTGATCGACCTGCGGGCCGACCTGCCCAACTATGACGGCCAACCGAGCGAGGAGATCCGCCGCGCTCTGGTCCAGGTCACCGACCTGGGGCTGACCCTCAAGGCTGGCACCGCCTCCGGCCTGGCCTGGGTCACCAGCCTGAGTCAGGGCCGGCCCCTGGCCGGGGTGGACCTGGAACTGCGCGACCGCGCCAACAAGGTCCTCTGGCGGGGGGTCAGCGACGGCGACGGTCTGGCCCGCCTGCCCGGCCTGGCCGAGCTCAAGCCGGCGGGGGATAAAGCGCGTCCCTGGCTGGGGCCTCAGGTTTATCTCCTGGCCCGGCAGAACGAGGACTTGGCGGTGCTGCCCAGCCCCTGGTCCAACGACTTGATCTACTCCCTGGGCGAGGAGGTGGAGTACACCGGCCCCGAGACCCGAGCCCCGCTCCTGGCCCACGCCATCACCCAGTTGCCGCTCTATCAGCCGGGTCAGACCGTGCGCCTGGTGGTCTACCTGCGCGCGCCCGGGCCCGATGGTCTGATCCCGTTCACGGACCAGGCGGTGACCGTGCTGGTCAATGATCCCTACGGCCGCGTCCTGCACCAATTCGGCGGCAAGCCCAACCGCTACGGCTCCCTGGCCGGCGAGCTGACCCTGCCCGCCCAGGCCCGCCTGGGCCAGTACGGCATCCAGGTCAAGCATGGCGGCCAGGACCTCGCCGCCGGCGGTTTCCGGGTGGCCAGCTTCCGGCCCCCGGATTTCGCGGTCAACCTGACCGCTCCCGAGGCCAGCCTGGGGCGTCCGACCAACCTGCGCCTGGAGATCGAGGCCGGATACCTGTTCGGAGCCCCGGTGTCAGGCGGCCAGGCCAAGGTCAAGGTCAGTCAGCGCGACCAGGACTTCCGGCCCACCCGCCTAAGCGGCTACGCGGTGGGCGACCGGCCCCCGCCCGACCGGGAGCGCCCCGCGGTCAAGGACCTAGGCGGCCTGGAGACGGTCCTGGATCCGTCCGGCAAGGGTGGGCTGACCCTGCCCGCGCCCCAGCCCTCCCCCGGCCTGCCGGCCCTGGTCAGCCTGGAGGCCGGGGTGGCGGATCAGAGCGGGCTCACGGTCGGCGCCAGTCGGTCGTTCCTGGCCCACCCCTCCGCCATCTACCTGGGCCTGAAAACCCCGGGCCTGGCCGAGAGCGGCCAGCCGGCGGCCATCGAGATCAAGGCCGCCACCAGCGATGACCAAGCCGCCCCCGTGGTCAAGGTGGACCTGACCGCCTGGCGCGAGTATTGGGAGACGGTGCGCGAGCGCGGTCCGGGCGGCTTCTATCGCCATCTGGGCCAGGTCCGACGCGAGAAGATCTGGCAGACCAGCCTGGACCTGCCCACGGCCGGAGCCACGGTCCATTTCACTCCGCCCCAGGCCGGGACCTATGTCCTGGTGGCCGAGGCCCAGGACGCCCAAGGCCGGCTCAACCGCTCGGCCGACTATCTCTACGCCGCCGGCGCCGGCCAGGCCGGTTGGCAGCGATTCGATGACCACCGCCTGGAACTGGTGGCCGCGGCCAGGGAGGTCGCCCCGGGCGGGGTGGCCCAGGTGATGGTCAAGAACCCCTTCCGCCAGGCCACCGCCTTGGTGACGGTGGAGCGCCTGGGGGTGCGGCGGCAATGGCTGCGGGAGGTGAGCGGCCCCGCGCCGGTGATCGAGGTGCCCATCGAGGCCGGCGACGCGCCCAACGTCTATCTGGGGGTGCTTCTGATCCGAGGCCGGGCGGCCGAGGCCCCGGCCCAGGGCCCGGACCTGGGCAAGCCCCAGGTGCGCATCGGTTACGCCACCATCAAGGTAGCCGCCCCGGAGGCGGGGCTCAAGGTGGAGCTGATTCCCGAGCGGGAGGAGTGCCAGCCCGGCCAGGAGGCGGCGGTCAACCTGCGGGTGAGTGACGTTGCCGGAAAGCCGCGAAAAACCCAGGTCACCTTCCTGGCGGTGGACGAACGGGTGCTGACCGCCGCCGGTGGGAGCAACGCCTATGATCCCCGAGCCACCTTCGACGCCCCTCGGCCCCTGGCGGTGCTGACCGCCGACGGCCGCACCCAGGTGGTGGGGCAACGTTTCACCGGGCAGAAAGGCGAGGAGGCGGCCGGCGGCGGCGGCCTGGGCCAGGCCTTGCGCCAGGCCTTCCATCCGGCGGTGCATTGGCTGGCCCAGGGCGAGACTGACGACCAAGGCCGGCTCCAAATCAACTTCAAGCTGCCCGACAGCCTGACCGCCTATCGCCTGGTGGCGGTGGCGGCCGACGCCGGTGGAGACTTCGGCCTGGGCCAAGGCCTGATCCGAGCCCGCAAGCCCTTGCAGATTCTCTCCGCCCTGCCCCGCTTCGCGGTGGTCGGCGACCGCTTCCAGGCCCGGGTGCTGGTCCAGAACCTGGGCGATGCGCCGGGCAAGGTCAAGCTCAACGCCCAGGCCGATGGCGGGCTGGGTCTGGAGGGCCCGGCCAGCCTGGAGCTGGAGCTGTCGCCCGGCCAGAGCCGGCCGGCCGCCTTCGCGGTCAAGGCCCTTGCCGCCGGACCGGCCGGGTTCACGGTGCGGGCGGAAATGGGCGGCCAGGCCGACGCGGCCCGTTTCAGCCTGCCGGTGGAGCCGGTGGCGGCCCTGGTCAGCGCGGCCATGGCCGGCTCCCTGGACGCCCGGGACGGGCCCCGCCAGGCTGGGGCGCCGCTTCTGTTGCCACCGGGGTCGGAGCCTGGTCGGGGCGGCCTAACCCTTTCGCTGGCGGCCTCGCCGGCGGCCAACCTCTCCCCGCCCCTGCACACCCTGCTGGAATATCCCTGGGACTGCCTGGAGCAGCGCCTGAGCCGGGCCGCGGCCCGCGCCCTGCGCCTGGTGGAGGGACCGCGCCTGGGCCTGACCCCGGAGCCTGGAGACCAGGAAGCCGTCAAGGCGGCGATGGCCCAGGTGCCGGTCTTCCAGGCCGCGGACGGCGGCTTCGCCTTCTGGCCGGGCGGTGAGCGCTCCTGGCCCTACCTCACCGCCTACACCCTGCTGGCCGCGCGGCAAATGGCCCCGGCCGGGGCCGTTCTGCCCGAACCGGTGCGCAAGGCGGCCCTGGACAACCTCCAGCAGTTCGTCCGTCACACCCCGGCCCCCAAACCCGGCCAGGTGGGCCAGCGCCTCAGCGAGGCCGTGGCCCTGATGGTGCTGGCCGAGGAGGGGCGTAAGGTCAGACCCCTGGTGGAGGCCGCCCTGACCCGCAGCCAGGGCTTGCCACCCTTTGGTCTGGCCGCCCTGATGCGGGCGGCGGCGGCCAGCGGCCTGGACAGCGCCATCGATCCCCTGGTGACCCAGTTGGAGGCCTCGGCCGTGGTCAGCGCCCAGCACCTGCACTTCGCGGCGGTGGATCCCGGCGGACTCAAGGCGGTGCTGGGCTCCAACCTGCGCGGCAACGCCATGGCCCTCTGGACCCTGGCCCGCCTGCGGCCGGACCATCCCCGCCTGGGGGCCCTGGCCGCCTGGGTGGGGCAAGGCCTGGGCCAGGAGCCATATCTCTCCACCCAGGAGGCGATCTTCGGCCTCTGGGCATTGAGCGCCTACCTCGCCCGCCCCGGCGACGATGGTCCCTCGGCCCTGGCCGCGTCCCTGGACGGCAAGCAGATCGGTCAGGCCAGCTTCGACCGGCCGGTGGACCCGCCCCGGGTCATCCACCTGGCCCTGGACCAGCTCGTGGCCGGTCGGACCCAAACCCTGGAGCTGACCGCCAACCAGGGACGGCCTTATTGGAGCGCGCGGCTGAGCTACGCCCCCACCCAGCCCCCTTCCGAGCCGGTCAACGCCGGCTTCGGTCTGGCCCGCCTCTTGCGCCATGGTGACAAGCCGCCCCAGGTGGGCCAGACCGTGGACTGCCTGCTGACCCTGCTGGTGCCCGAGACCCGGCATCAGGTGCTGATTCACGACCCCTTCCCCGCCGGCCTGGAGCCGGTGGGAGCCTCCCTGGGCCGTCCCCAGACCGAGGACGGGGAGCCGCCGGCCTGGGATCCCTGGCAATGGCGCGAGCTGCGGCGCGACGGCCTGGTGCTTTACGCCCCCCGGTTGTCGCCGGGCGTTTACAGCTTCCGTTACACCCTGCGGGCGGTGGCCCCGGGCGACTATCTGCACCGCCCGGTTCGGGTGGAGGAGATGTACGCGCCCGAGGTCTGGGGCCAGAGCCCGGCCGGACGCCTGGAGGTGCGGTGAGGGTTCGGCCGGGTGGATGGAAGACGACGGGTTGGACCCTGGCGGGCCTGGCCGGGGCCCTGATCCTGGCCCTGGCGGCAATGCTGCTCTGGCCGGGCCAGCTCCCGGCGGTGGGCTACGGCCCGGCCGCCGACCGTCTGCTGCTGGCCGCCGACGGACGGCTCATCGCCAGCCGGGCCCATCCCGCCCGCCGGGCCGGACCCTGGCTGGCCCCGGAGGAGATTCCGCCCCTGGTGGCGGCGGCGACCCGGGCGGCCGAGGACCGCCGCTTTCCCCACCACCCCGGGGTGGACCCCTTGGCCATGGCCGTCGCCCTGGTGCAGAACCTCCGGGCCGGGCGGGTGGTGCGCGGCGGCTCCACCCTGACCATGCAGGTGGCCCGCCGGGAGCGCCCCGCCCCCCGCGGCCTGGCGGCCAAGCTGCGGGAGACGACCCGGGCCCTGTGGCTGGAGGCCCGTCTGTCCAAGGCCGAGATCCTTGGCCAGTATCTCAACCGCGCTCCCTTTGGCGGTCCCCTGGTGGGCCTGGCCGCCGCCAGCCGCGAATTGTTGGCCAAGCCTCCGGATCGCCTTTCGCCGGCCGAGGCCGCGCTGCTCCTGGCCCTGCCCCAGGACCCGGCCCGCCTGCTCCAGCCGGACCAGCGGCCGCGTCTCATCGCCCGGCGGGACCGCATCCTGCGGGCCATGGCCCGGGACGGAGACCTGGATCCGGCGTCCCTGGAGCGCGCACTGTCCGAGCCGGTGGTCCTGCGCCAGCCCCAACCCCAGGTGGACGCCCCCCATTTCGCCGCCGGCCTGGTCTCCCGCCTGCCATTGGGTTTGACCGGCGAAGTGGCCACCGACCTGGACCCCGGTTTGCAGGAGGCGGCCGTTCTTCTGGCCCGGGCCACGGTGGCCGCCCACCGGGCCGAGGGGGTGGAGCAGGCGGCGGTGCTGGTGCTGCGCAACCGCGATCGGGCGGTGCTGGCCTGGGTGGGGTCGGTGGATTTCAACGCCCCGGAGGCCGGCCAGGTGGACGGGGTGCTGGCCGCGCGCCAGCCCGGCAGCGCCCTGAAACCCTTCATCTACGCCCTGGCCCTGGAGCGGGGTCTGACCCTGGCCGACCGCCTGGAGGACGCGCCCTTGTCCCGGGCGGTGGCTGGCGGTGTCTTCCGGCCGGCTGATTATGACGGCCAGCAACGCGGCGCGGTGAGTCTGCGGGTGGCCCTGGCCAGCTCGCTGAACCTGCCGGCCCTGCGTCTGGTGGAGGGCCTGGGGCCGGCGGCGGTGTTGCGCCGCCTGCGCGACCTGGGCCTGGACCTGCCCCGCGACGCCGAACACTACGGCCTGGGCCTGGCCCTGGGCGACGGGGAGGTGAGCCTCCTTGACCTGACCACCGCCTACGCCGCGCTGGCCGACCAGGGACGCCGGCTCCCGGCCCGGCTCTGGCGCGGTCAGACCCCGGCCGAGCCCATCCGAGTCATGGACCCGGCCGCCGCCGCCCTGATCGGCCAGGTGCTGGCCGACGACGCGGCTCGGGCCCCGGGCTTCGGCCGCCACGGGGTCTTGGACCTGCCTTTCCCGGCCGCGGTCAAGACCGGCACCAGCCAGCGCCACCGCGATAATTGGTGCCTGGGCTTCACCGCGGACTACACGGTGGGGGTGTGGGTGGGAAACTTCGCCGGTCAGCCCATGCGCGGGGTCTCGGGGGTCAGCGGGGCCGCGCCCCTCTGGCGACAGGTGATGCTGCACCTGCACCGCCACCGCCCCGGCGATCTTCCGCCCCCACCGCCCGGCGTCGTCCGGGTCCGGGTTTGTCTGGACAGTGGCCGCCAGGCCGGTCCCGGTTGCTCGGCCAGCCAGGAAGAGCTGTTCCTGTCCGACCACCTCCCGACCGGGCCCTGTCCGGTCCACGCCCGGCCCCCCGTCACTCCCGGCCCGCCACGCCTGACCCTGGTCACCCCGGCCCCGGAGGCGGTCTACGCCCTGGACCCGGACATCGATCCCGGTCTGCAAATCCTGGCCTGCGCCGCCCGAGCCGAAGGTCCGATCAGCCGGACCAGCTGGCATCTCAACGGCCGGCCCCTGCCTAGCGGTCCCGAACTCCTGGCCGCGCGTCTGCCGCTGGCGCCGGGTCGACACCGCCTGGAGGTGCGGGCCTGGGGCCCGGGCGGAGCAGCCACGGCGACGGCCCGATTCGCGGTGCTGGAACCGCCACCCCGGCCTTGAGCCCCATCAGATCTCGCTTAGCCGCTCAACTCCCGGTGCGCGCCTCAAGCCCATGCTTCCCGGCCCGGACGCGCGCCGCTTGATCAAATTGAACCCGGTCCATACTCAATAAAGCGAATCCAGTCACCGGGGCAAGGCGATTTTTGTAACCTCCCGGCCAGGATCATACCATCCGGTATGCCATACCCCGGCCTAGCTACTCGTCGGTAGGTTATGGCAGGTTTCGGAAAATGCCAAGTGTTTTTGGCATGTTGAAGCTTTCGCTGGCCACCATCGCATCACCGCGATCCCGAGATAAACCCCTGGGCTCTGGGAGAAACCCCCATCTCATGGTGGTGAAGCACCCAGCAATGTTACCCAGCGGTATGACCAGCGCGCCGCCCCAGGTTGGACCATGTTCCATTTTCGTCATATTTTCCGGCTATTACCTTTTTGTTTCCATAATTGGCACCGGGGTTGCTCTATCTCGGTTGACCGTCGGGGCCCGCCCAGCAGACGGACTCGCCCCCGGCGTGAGGACCAGTCAGGGGGAAGTGACACACCAACCGAGGAGGATTGTATTATGGCCGACCCTGCCGCTTTGAACCCTGGCGACACCGGATGGGTGCTTGTCAGTTCCGCCCTGGTGCTGATGATGACTCCCGCTCTGGCCTTCTTTTACGGAGGCATGGTGCGCAAAAAAAACATCCTGTCCACCCTCAACCTCAGCTTCATCATGTTGGG
>JAIWNN010000018.1 GCA_020216805.1 Desulfarculus sp.
CCTGATCGGCGTGCAGTGGGTGGTCTACGGCTACTCGCTGGCCTTCGGGCCGGACATCTCCGGGCTGGTGGGCAACCTGGCCTACCTGGGCTTCTCCGGGGTGGGCCAGGAGGCCGGCCCCTATTCCGACACCATCCCCCACCTGGCCTTCGCGGCCTTCCAGATGATGTTCGCGGTGATCACCCCCGCCTTGATCACCGGCGCCTTCGTGGAGCGGGTGCGGTTCAAGACCTTCCTGCTTTTCAGCCTGCTCTGGGCCACCATCGTCTATGATCCCCTCTGCCACTGGGTCTGGGGCAAGGGTGGCTGGCTGGGTGGCATGGGCGCGCTGGACTTCGCCGGCGGCACCGTGGTCCACGTGGCGGCCGGATTCAGCGCCTTGGCCTTCGCCCTGGCCATTGGACCGCGCAAGGGCTATCCCAAGGCCCCCATGGAGCCGCACAACATCCCCTACACCGTGCTGGGCGCGGGCCTTCTCTGGGTGGGCTGGTTCGGCTTCAACGCCGGCAGCGCCCTGGGAGCCAACGGCCTGGCGGCCAACGCCTTCGTGACCACCAACACCGCCACCGCCGCCGCGGCCCTGTCTTGGATGCTCTGCGCCTGGCGGGAGAACAAGCCCAGCGTGTTGGGCATCGCCACCGGCGCAGTGGTGGGCCTGGTGGCCGTCACCCCGGCGGCCGGCTTCGTCACCCCCATGGGGGCCCTGGTCATCGGGGCCCTGGCGGCCCCCATCAGCTACTACGCCATCCGCTTCCGCCAGAACCGGGGGCTGGACGAGTCCCTGGACGTCTGGGCCTGCCACGGCATGGGCGGCCTTTGGGGCGCCATCGCCACCGGCCTTTTCGCCACCAAAAGCGTCAACGAGGCCGGGGCGGACGGCCTGTTCTATGGCAACGCCGAGCAGCTCCTGACCCAAATCCTGGCCGTGGCCGTCACCGTGGTCTTCGTCTTCGTGGTGACCTACGTCCTGGCCAAGATTCTCGACGCCATCCTGGGCCTGAGGGTCACTCCGGCCGAGGAGGAGGTCGGTCTGGATTTGAGCGAACACGGCGAACAGGCCTACTCGTAAAGGTTGGAGGCATAGGGCCATGCTTAAGAAGATTGAAGCCATCATTCGGGAAGACAAGCTCAACGACGTCAAGGAGGCGCTGCGCACCATCGGCATCGTGGGCATGAACTGCTTCGAGATTCGCGGCCACGGCCGCCAGGGCGGCATCAAGCTCTCCGGTCGCTCCGGGTCCTACCAGGTGGACATGCTGCCCAAGATCCAACTGAACATCGTGCTCAGCGACCACAATCTGGAGGAAACCGTCAAGACCATCGTGGCCGCGGCCAAGACCGGCGAAAGCGGCGAGGCCGGCGACGGACTGATCTTCGTCTACCCGGTGGACGAGGTGGTGCGCATCCGCACCGGCGAGCGCGGTCACGAGGCGGTGATGTATCCCGACGACATCGACACCCGCAAGGGTGGTCGGTAAAGACCCCTCTCTCACCTTCGGAGCCGTCCGGACCGGGCGCGGGGACACTCCCCCGCCCCGGCCCGGGCTGGGCGCCCCCGCCCCGCCTTGCCCGGCCGCGCCAACCCGGCTAGAATGCCCCCAAGGCCTCCTCGCCCCGCCACCCCGCCCCGACCCCGAAGGGAGACGCCATGCGAACTTCGCTCCTGGCCGGCCTGTGCCTGATGCTTCTGGCCGCGGTCTGGCCCTCCGCCGCCTCGGCTGGCCCGGTCCTGGATCGGGTGGCCCACAGCGGGATCCTGCGGGTGGGGGCCTCGCTGGACAACCCGCCGCTGACCTTCCTTAGCCGCTCCGGACAGCCCGAGGGTTACGAGGTGGATCTGGCCAAGATGGTGGCCGGCGGCTTGGGGGTCAAGTTCTCCCTGGTCGCGATGCCCGCCGACCAACTCCTGCCCGCCCTGACCGAGGGCAAGGTGGACCTGGTGATCAGCGCGGTGACCATGTCTCCGGATCGCAACCGCCAGGTGATGATGGTGGGCCCCTACCTGCTCACCGGCCAATCGATCCTGACCAGCGAGCGCATCCTCGCGCGCTTGACCGAGGACTTCGACCACGCCCCCCCCGACCTGGTGATCGCCGCGGCCAAGGGCACCACCAGCGCCGAGGCGGTCAAGGATCTGTTCCCCAAGGCCCGCCTGGAGGAGGTGGCGGACCAGGAGGCCGGACTCAAGGCGCTTTTGGACCGCCGGGTGGACGCCCTAGTGGCGGACCACAACTTCTGCGTGGTGGCCACCCTGCGTTTCCGGGACCAGGGCCTGGCCACCCTGCCCAAGCCCTTCTCCACCGAGCCGCTGGGGGTGGGATTCTGCGAGGATGCGCTGTTCTATAACTGGCTGGAGAACTTCTTCATGGTCCTGCGCGGCACCGGCCGTTTCGATGGCCTGCGCCAGAAATGGCTGGAGAGCCCCAACTGGCTGGCCGAGCTGCCGCCGGACCAGCGGCTCTAGGGCCGGCAGACCCTGCAGGGGAGGTAGCCGGCGGCCAGCGCTTGTTCACGGGAGCGGAAAACCGCCTGGCAGTTGGGGCAGTCATAGTAGCGGCAGCCGGGGCGGTGGAATTTCTTGCTCTTGAGATTGCCGTGGTAAACCATCCGGCCAGCCGGGGCGGGTTGAGCGGCGGGGGGCGTCTGGTCGCCAGGCGAGGGGGCGGGCTCGCGTCCCAGGGCTGGGGCCAGCCAGACCAACGCCAGGGCCAAGCTCAGGATCAGACACCAACAGCGACACCGCCGCGCCCTGGCCATGGCCATCCTCCGCGATCCCACCTCTCAGCCTAAGCCAGTTTTTTGGGCAAGATCAAGGGGCAGAGCTGGCTCCAAGCGCCCCCGACCGGCGCGCGGCCGCTGCGGGGGCGGAGACTCCGACTGGATGACTCAAGCGATGGGGGGCCGGGGCAGCAGGCGCTCCAGGGCCAGCTTGCGGCCGCTGGCGGTCTTGAAGACCTTATGGATCAGCTTTTCCAGCTTCTCCGGGGTGTGGTCCGGGTATTCCTCGGGGATGTTCACCAGCCAGTCGGCGTCCCAGAGGATGCGGAACTCCAGGGTGTCGATGTCCTTGGCGCTGTGGTGGTTGGCGATGATCTTGGCCACGTGGTCGCGGGTGGCCTCGTCCAGGCCCAGTTCCTTCATGATGGGTTCGGCGATGGGCGGGCCCTCGATCTCCTGCCAGCGGCCGGCGTTGGAGCCGTGCTTGCGTTCGGCCTCCTGGATGCCGATGTCGTGCAGCACCGCCGCGCTGAGCACCACCTTGGGGTCTGCCCCCTTCTCGCCGCGCATGATCTCCTTGGCCCGCTCCAGCACGGCCAGCGCGTGGCTGACGCGGCGCTGGTCCGCGCCAAAAGTGCGCTTCATGGCCGCGATCAGGCGATCCACCAAGGGCGTGTCCTCGCCCTCGGAATCCAGCACCGCCTGGGGGTCATAGCCCAGACACTCCTTGGCGTGCTCGCACCACTGGGCGCAGCCCAGGTTGAGCTTGGGATTCTGCACCCGGGACCCGCAGCCGGGGCAACGCCGGCTGGCGTCGTCCTTGAAGAACTCCACCTCGGCCCCGCACTGGCCGCAGGTGATCTCGTAGATATCTCCCGGCCGCCAAAAGGCGGTGTCCTGTCCAGGGCACATGGTGCGTCCCATGATTCTTCTCCCTTAGGGCCGGACGGGGCCGGCGGTTGCGCGTTGCCCCCACCAGTCGGCGAAGCGCTGACCTGGCCGGGCATCTCGCAGATATTGCTCAACACTTTGGCGCAGGACCGCCAGGGCCTGTTCCGGGTCGACGGCCGTGGCCGCCACCTGGGCCAGGCGGGGATGGCGGCCCAGCTTGCCACCCAGCAGGACTCGCGCCCGAGGCTCCGACAGGCTGATGCAACCGGCGGGGCAGACCCGGGCGCAGGCCCGGCAGCCCAGGCAGGCCTCCTGGTCCCAAACCGGCCCTTCGCCGCTCATGGCGATGGCCTGGTCCGGGCAGGCCCCGACGCAGGCTCCGCAGGCGGTGCAGCCGGCTAGGTCGAACCGGGGCTGGACAAACCCCACCAGGGCCAGATCGGCCACCTGGGGCCGGGAGCAGCCATTGGGGCAGCCGCCGAGGCTGAGCTTGAGCTTGTGGTGATGCAGGACCTTGTGCTCGGGCAGGCGTTGGCGCAGGCGCTCGGAGATGTCGTCGTCCCGGAGCCACCGCTCCAGGGCCTGGCGCCAGGGCTCGGTGTCCAACAGGCGGTTGGGGCAGTCGGCCAACTCGGCCCGGCAGGACTCCAGAAGGGTCATCTCCACCCCGGGCTGGTTGTCCTGGGGCAGCATCTTGGCCAGCTCGGCATCGCCGCGCCCGCCGCGCAGGGCCTTGAAGGCGGCCTCGGCCTGCTGAAAGTCGGCCAGGGTGACCAGGGCGCGGCCCTGGCCGCCGACCCGCTCCTCGACCTTCATGCGGGCCAGGGGACGCACGAAAAACGGCACCCGCTTAAGGGCGTGTTCAGCGCTATTTTCCCACTTCATCCCGGCCATCTTCGACTCTCCGCCGGAAAAATGCAGGGGCATCAACCGGAATTAACTAAACTATCCTCGACGCGCCAAACCTTCTCCCCGGCCCCCCGCCTTTCTTTGGGGAGGGGGGTTTGGGGGCCGGGGTCCCCAACCATCTCTGATGGTTGGGGTGACGAACCCCTTTCTTGGGCACCAAAGAAAGGGGTTCCCCCCACATCTTCACTCTTCCCCCTACGCCGCCCGGGACCAGGGCAGGTGTTGCTGGAGGATGCGTCCGTCGCGGGAGACGACGATGGAGCCGCGCGGGATGTCGAGGCCAGCGAGCTGGCTGGCCTGTTGGGCGATGTACTCCAGGCCCTTGCAGCAGGGGACCTCCATGTGGACCACGGTCAGGGAGCGGGGCTTGGCCCCGGCCAGGATTTGGGCCAGGCGGTTGACGTGGGCGGCGGCGTCGTCCAACTTGGGGCAGGCCAGGGCGATGGCCTTGCCGGGCAACAAGCGTGGGTGCAGGTCGGGCAGGGAGGCGGCGGCGCAATCGGCCAACAGCAGCAGGTCCGCCCCCTGCAGGAAGGGGGCCTGGGGGCCGAGCAGGCCGAGCTTGATGGGCCAGTGGCCCAGCTGACTGGGGGCCGGGCCAGCGGCCAGGGTGGTGCCCGCGGGCGAGGACGGGGCCAAGGTCATGGCCGCCGAGCCGGGGCAGCCGCAGGCCAGAGGCTCGGGCTCTGCCGGCGGAGCGGCGTGGAGCAACTCGTGCACCGCCTGTTCGTCGAACTCCTCGGCCTCCCGCTGCTCGATGGTCAGGGCGCCGGTGGGGCAGCCGCCTAGGCAGGCCCCCAGGCCGTCGCAATAGATCTCGCCCACCAGTCTGGCCTTGCCGTCGACGACCTTGAGCGCCCCCTCGGCGCAGTCCAACACGCACTGGCCGCAACCGGTGCACTTCTCCTCGTCGATGTGGATGATATTCCTAAGCTTGCGCATTATGATCCTCCTGTCGGAAGGCCTGGGCCAAGTCCGATAGCCGGGTTTGGGAGAAATAGGCGCTGACCTCGCTGGCCACCTTGTGCAGCAGCCCGCCCAGCAGACAGTTGCCACCGCAGACCGGCTGGCCCAGGAGACAGGAGCGCTCTTGCAATGGCCCTTCGACCGCTTGGTAAACCTCCAACAGACTGATGCTTTCGGGATTGCGGGCCAGGTTGAAGCCGCCCCGGGGACCGCGCTGGGAGTTGACCAGTCCGGCCCGGGCTAGGCGCTGGAGTACCTTGGCCAGATGGGCTTCCGACACCTTAAGCAAGCTGGCGATATCCCGGGTGGCCTGGGTCCGCTGGGGCTCGGCCGCCAGCAGCACCATGGTGTGCAAGGCCAGGGAAGCGGCTTCGGATATCCTTAGGACGCGCGACATGGCAGACCTCATTCGCTATTTTGGTACTAAAATACTTCTTTTTTAGCGATCGTCAAGCCTTTTTCCCGCCGCTGCCGGAGTTTTTTATAACATGCTGTTTTATTTGCGTATAGCGTATGATAATTCCTCCCCGAGGGCACCCTCCGAGTTGGCCCTTAACCGGCAGACTGCGCGCCGCCAGCGCGGACCGGTGAGATCCCCGGGGGCTAGCCACGGGGACGGGAGAAAAAAATCGGGCCGCCCGCAGGCGGCCCGTGCTGGTATCGGGCGCAGACCGAAGTGCTAGTTGCTGGCCGGCTTGGCGGCCGACTTCTTGGCCGCAGCGCTCTTCTTGGCCTTGGTGCTCTTCTTGGCCTTGGTGCTCTTCTTGGCCTTGACCGGGGCTTTCTCGCCCATGGTGGTCTGGCCGACAGCACTCGAATCGGCGGCCATCGCCAGCGGAGCCAGGCTCAGGGCGAAGGCCAGCGCAACCAACATCGCCAACTTCTTCATTACTTTCTCCTCGTCCCACGGGAAGCGTTTAACAAGCTGCCATCGCACCTGAATTTCCCTCCGGATGAGGTGCCCTGATGCGACGGCCATACCAGTTCCGACTGTCCAGCGAGCAAGCCGCTTGCCACTCGCTATCATCTTGTTATTATTGGTAATCAGGCCATGGCGATAACGTTTCGGAATCTTTGGTTCGCTTTTTTGGGCGTGGGACGGCCGGCCCCCCAAGCCATATCATGGGCCCCTCACTAAGTTATCTGCTTGAATTATCTTATTTAATCTTGAAGCGGAACGCATAATTCGTAAATATTAGGTTTAAGAATGCCAAGTTCCGATTGATCTCGCACCCTGAGTCTGGCTGCACCTTGATCCTTCAAGAAATTGGAAAAAATAGCGGAACCTTTGGTTCGCAAGCCAGGATATTCGGAATATAAATATCTCCCTCTCCTATTTTATATTAATTCTTGGCTTGTTACTCGATGGCATGAGGCGCGTGTCGCGGTTGTCGGTTCCTGATGGCTGTCTGAGATAAGAACTATAGGTTCCGCATTGTGGTTGTTCATACTTCTTTTACCATGATTCAAGCTAGTTGCTCCAATGGCCCACAAGTTGCTCCGTTGAGGGGCATTTTCTGGACGACCCATACGATGACGGGAGCGTGTCCAGAGCGATGGCTCAGATCCAGGACATCGAGATCAGGGGGGTCATCATCGCCACGGCCTGGGACCGTGAGGGACGGGTTTTGACGACTAGTCTGGCCGGTGTGGACGAGCAGGAATATCATCTCCTACCTGGCCAACTGGCGCCTGAGCTGTTAGGCTTGGTGCAAAAAGAAGTGGTGGTCAAAGGCCGGATGCTGCTTATGGCCGACGGCCGCAAACAACTCAGCGTGGAGAGTCTGCGTCTGCATGTCCAGGCACCCAATACCTAAAAGTATCCATATCGGTTGTCTGACCGGCCTAGTGGCCGGTTTGGTTTTTGTGGCCCCGGCGCCGCCCTGCCAGGCGGAGGCCCCTTCCGCCCTGGGACAAGAGGCCCAGCCACTGCAGGTGGCCGAATCCCTTCTCAACCAGGAACCCAAACCGCGGCCGGTGATGCGCCACAACGAGGCGCTCCCGGCCCCGGCGGCGATGACCCAGCGGCCCCCTCGCGTCAAGGCCGCCACCTCGGCCGCCACCTCGGCCAGCCAGGCCAAAAGCGGCAACCCGAAAAAATCCAAGCTCAAGGCGGCCGCGCCGGAAGCGGCCAAGGTCGGCGTGAAGGCCAGGCCCAAAGCCAAATCCTCCGCCCAACCCTCGCTGCAACCCCAAAAGACCGCTGGGAAGACGCCGGTCAAATCCGGCAAACGTAAGGCCCAAAAGGACAAATCGCGCTAATCGGTCGGTTGGCTGCCCGGGTCGCGCCGGGTCCTGGGCGCGAAGCTCAGGCAGGGCTGGCCGGAGCTGGCCAACACCACCCGCCAGGGGATCTGCCCGCTTTTGAAGCCCATGGCCCGGCAGGCATAGGCCCGTCCCCGCTCCCAGGTGATGAAGAAGTGCCGGCAGCGCAGGCAGTCCGGGGGCGGGTCGGCCACGTCCCTAACCGTGAATGGATTGCTCGCGCCGGCGGTCGACGGGTCCGTCCGGCGGCGAATTCTGCCAGCGCTGGCAATGCCGGCAGGGCGAGTAGGGCCGATTGCGGGACATGCGCTCCCGGCAGATGGCCTCGTTGGTGCTGCTGCCATAGGGATCGCACCAAAACCAGTTTCCCCGCACCGAGGGTTTCACGCCCTTGCTTTGCATGCTTCTCCTCGTTCCGCCGTCGCCGACGGTGAACTCGCATCCCCATTATCCTGGTCCGAGCCGGTTGTGGCAAGCCTGGTTGCATTAGTACCACTAACATATCAAACCGCATATCAAGTTTGAATAAAAAGACGGGGTGGGAACGGCTTCGCCGCTCCTTCCGCGAGCCTTTCGGAGGCAGCGTCCGCCTTGTCCGCCAGGTCGATCCGGCGGGGTCGGGTCCTGGTTCAAGCGCCGCAATCATTATCTTCCCACCTCCTCGGCCTTGATTTAAAACTCACTCCGGGGTAACGGTTAGGGAGTTCGCTCCGCCACCCCCACCCGGGAGCCGGCTCCATGCCCCTTTTTTGTCCCAACTGCGGTTCGGAAAAAGTGCTGCCCTCCACCCGCCGCTCCTGGTGGCGCAGCGTGCAACAATCCCTGGGCCGGCGTCATTTTCTTTGCGATGACTGCTATCATCGCTTCACGGTGCGCGGCGGCCAGGATGAAACCCCGCCCCCCCGGGTGCCCGAACCGATGGCGGCGATGGCCGGCGAGACGCCGGGGGAGTCACCTCCCCTCGACGGGCCGGTCTTCCTGGAGCCAGCCGCCCCCGCCCCGGATCGGCAATGGCGGTCCCGCCTCGACCCGGACACCCAGCCCGAATCCGAGCCCGAGCCGGTCTTCGCCCCTGAGTCGGCCTCCCCCGCCCGCCTGACGCTCCAATCGGAGCGGGAGCCCGAACCGGAGCGGGAGCCAGCCCACGGTCCGGGGTCCGCCGCGCGCGATCACGGTCTGGCCGACCTGCAACCCAGCCTGGATTTCGCCGGCCCCGGCCAGGAAACCGAGCTCGGCCCCGGCTGGATGGAGCCGACCCGCACCTCCACTCCCCTGCTGGGCCTGTGGCGCAAGGTGGGGTTGGGTCTGGGGCTGGCGCTGATTTGCCTGGCCCTGCTGCTCTGGTACCGCCTCAACCTGGATTCCGCTCCCGACTCCCAGACTTCCGCGCCGAGCGTCGCGCCCACCATTCGGGAGCAACCGACCGGTCTGCCCCCCGCCGCCCCACCCCTGGGTGGCGGCAACGCGCCAACGACTGCGGGCAGCGGACCGGCGGTGGGGGCGATCATGCCGCCCGGCCCGGAGCCCGCCGGACAGGGCGGTCCGGCTCAATCGGTGCACGAAGCGGCATCCACCACCGCCCCACCGCCACCGCCGGCGGTCCTCGGCCCGGCTCCGATCCACCAAGCCCCGTTCGCCGCGTCTCCCATCGACAAACCCCGGCCCCAGGCCGAGCGCCCCCCCAGACCGTCCAGGCGCGACGCCGCGCGGACCAAGCCCCCCACCATCACCCAGGCCGCAGCCGGCGGCTACCGGCTACAATTCGGGGCCTTCAGCGACCCAGACCGGGCTATGGCCCTGGCGGCCAAGTTGAAGGGCCTGGGGTTCAAGGTGGATCTGGTGCAGGGCGCGACCAGCCAAGGGCGCACCCTGACCAAGGTCCGCTCGGGCCACTTCGCCAGTGTCCGGGAGGCGCGCAAGGCCCGGATCCGAGCCGCCGCCATCACCGCCATGGATGTGGTGATCGTGCCGCCGCCGCAGCGATGAGCCGCGGGCGGTCAGCCGCTGGCCACACGTGGATCGGGGGCTCCGTGGAGCCCCCGATCCTTTTGGCCTGCGGGTGGTTGTCGATTAGAATTGGAAGGTGGTCTCCACCTGGAACATGTTGTAGCCCGCGGCGGCACCCTGCAGGTTCTCGTCGATGGGCATGGAATGATACCAGTTCAGGTAGATGTTGGTGTACTTGAAGGGACTGTAGCCCAGCCTGGCCGCCCATCCCTCGCGGTTGTTGTACTGGAACTCGCTGTCCCCG
>JAIWNN010000140.1 GCA_020216805.1 Desulfarculus sp.
CGAGCCAGGCGGTGGGCCGACTCGCCGCCGCCCACCTCGGCCCCCAGGTCCAGCCACTGCACCGGCTTGCCCCGCAGCCAGGCCTTGACGCTTTCGGGCGTGCGGGTCTCCAGTCGGGTCACCACCGCCGCCTCGGGCGCCAGTCCCCGGCCGGGCTCGGCCAGCTCCACCTGGGCCGCGCGGGCCACCATCTCCCGGTCCAGGCCCTCCAGCCCGGGGCCTTCCAGCCAGATCAGCGCCGGCCTAGGCATGGGCGGCCTCCCGGTTCTCGCCGCGCAGATGGGCGGCGGCCAGGGCCGCGGCCAGGGCGGCGTGGTCGATGGACTCGTTGATGGAGCGCGGGCCGGAGGCGGTGCCGGCCAGGTAGACCCCGGCCGCGCCGGATTCGGCCCCGCCCCCGCCCAGGCCCAGAAAGCCGTCGGCGTCGCGGGCCAGGCCGAAGAGCTCGGCCAGGGCGGCGGCGGCCAGGGGCGGCTCCAGCCCGGTGGAGAGCACCACCCGGTCGAACTCCCGCGCCAGCGGCTGCTGGTCCGGTCCGGCGTAGACCGCCTCCGGCCCGCCCGCCCCGGCCCGGACCTCGCCCGGGATGGCGCGCACGAACTCGAAGTCGGCCCGCATGGCCGCCAGTTCCTCGCGCCAGGCCGGGCCGTAGTCCTGCACGTCCATGTGGAAGAAGGTCACCTGGCGCTCCGGCTCCAGGAAACGGGCCAGGCGGGCCAGGCGCAGGGCGAAGCCGCAGCAGACCCGGGAGCAGTAGGCGTGGCCCAGGACCTCGTCGCGGGAGCCCACGCACTGAATGAAGGCCAGGCGGCGGGCCTCGGCCGGCAGGGTCCCGTCCTTGAGCTGGCGCTCCAGCTCGCCGGCGCTCAGCACCCCCGGCACCCGACCATGGCCGAAGCGGCTCTTGCGCCCGGCCGCGAAGGGCTGGTGCCCCACCGCCAGGATCACCGCCCCGGCGCTCAGGGTCCGGCGGGCGGCCAGGGCCTCCACCGGCTCGCCGGCCCCGGTCCCATCCACCGGCTGGGGAGCCAGGTCAACCTCCCAGCCCCGGTCCCGGACCCGAGCCCCCACCGCCAGGGCGCCACCCAGGAAGGCGATGCTGGGGCGGCTGAACGCCTCGCGCAGCAGGTCGCCCACCCGGCAGGCCCCGCAGCGGGCGCAGACGCTGGTGGCCTTGCAGCAGAACTCCGCCGCCCGGCCGCCCAGACGCCCGGTTTTTTCCACCACCAGGCTGGGCACTCCCCGGCGGTCCAGCTCCACCGCCGCCGCCAGCCCGGCCACCCCGCCCCCCAGGATCAGAACCGGTGTTTTGTCCGAGGTCAACTCATCCTCCCGCGGGCGTCATCCAGCCAGGTCGCGCCTCCGCCAGCGCCCCCTCGCCGCTTCCGCTTTGGGCTTGACAAGCCCCTTAAGCCCTGTCTATATTGCAGATTAGCTAGATTGTAGCTAAGTTGTAACCATCCTGTCCACCCCGAAATTCAACCGCCGCCGCGAAAAGCCGGAATGGGGCTGGCGCTGGCGGCGATGCCGGTCCACGGCCAATGGGAGACGCCTCCATGCCCGACGCCCCGCCGCCGATCAAGGCCACCAAGAAGATGAAGGAGCTCATGGCCGGGCACTTCCTGGGCCTGGACCAGGCCGCCCGCGAGGGCCGGCCCAAGGTCGCCTGGTGCACCAGCGTGGGGCCGGCCGAATTGCTGCACGCCATGGGCTTTGCGGTCTATTATCCCGAGAACCACGGGGCGTTGTTGGGCGCCACCCGCATGGCCACCGAAGTTATACCCACCGCCAACGCGGCCGGCTACTCGCCCGACATCTGCTCCTACCTCACCGCCGACGTGGGCGCGTTCCTCAAGGGCGTCACCCCGCTGACCCAGGCCTATGGCATCGCCACGGTGCCCAAGGCCGACGTGCTGGTCTTCAACACCAACCAGTGCCGCGACGTGGAGGACTGGTTCGCCTTCTACGCCCGTCACTGGAACGTCCCCATCGTGGGGGTGCGCAGTCATCGCGGCCTGGGCGAGGTCAAGGCCCACCACGTGGCCGACATCGTGGCCCAGTTCAAGGATCTGATTCCCACCCTGGAGCAGGTCGGCGGCAACAAGTTCGACATCGACCGCCTGCGCGAGACGGTGCGGCTGTCCAAGGAGTGCACCCTGCGCTGGCGGCGGGTGCTGGAGTTGGCCGCCCGGATTCCCAGCCCCATGACCTTCTTCGACCACACCATCCACATGGCCCCGGCGGTGGTCCTGCGCGGCTTGCCCGAGGCGGTGGAATACTACGATCTCCTCCTGGCCGAGATGGAGCAGCGCATCGCCGACGGCGTCGCGGCGGTGCCGGGCGAGCGCCATCGCCTGTACTGGGAGGGCATGCCGGTCTGGGGCCGACTGCGCATGCTCAGCGATCTTCTGAGCCAGGCCCAGGCGGCGGTGGTGGCCAGCACCTACTGCAACTCCTGGATTTTCGACGCCTTCGACGAGCGCGAGCCTTTCGAGTCCATGGCCCGGGCCTATCTGGAGCTCTTTATCGTGCGTGACGACGAATACAAGGAGCGCTACATCCAACAGTGGGTGGAGCGCTTCGGGGTCAAGGGCGTCATTTTCCACGACGCCAAGACCTGCCCCAACAACAGCAACAACCGCTACGCCATGCCCCAGCGCCTGGCCCGGAAGCTGGGGCTCTCCACCCTGGTGCTCAACGGCGACCTCAACGATCTGCGGCTGTTCAGCGACGAGCAGGCCAAGACCAACCTGGAGGCCTTCGTGGAGCAGATGGAGGAGCTGGCCGCGTGAAGCTGGCCGCGGGCATCGACATCGGCGCGGCGGCCACCAAGGCCGCCGTGCTGGACCCGATGGGCCGCCTGCTGGGCGGGGCGGTGCTGCGCACCGGGGTGGACTTCGCCCTGGCCGGGGCCCGCGCCCTGGACGAGGCCCTGGCCCAAGCCGGGGCCCGGCCCGAGGAACTGACCGCCGTCTTCGCCTGCGGCTACGGCCGCAAGAACCTCCCCCTGGCCAACGAGACCCGCACCGAGATCGCCGCCCACGCCGCGGCGGCCTATCATTTCTTTCCCCGCGCCCTGACCGTCATCGACATCGGCGGCCAGGACAACAAGATCATCAAGGTCAACGCCCAGGGCCAGCGCATCGACTTCAAGATGAACCGCAAGTGCGCCGCCGGCACCGGGGCCTTTCTGGAGGAGATGGCCCTGCGCCTGGACTTGCCCTTGGAACGCATGGATTCCCTTGCCCGCCAGGCCGAGGACGAGGCCCGTCTGGGGGCCTTCTGCACCGTCTTCACCGCCACCGAGGTCCTGGGCAGGATCCGTGAGGGCGCGCCCCTCGCGGCCCTGGTCAAGGGCCTGTTCCGCAGCGTCATCAAGCGCGTCCTGGAAATGGACTCCATCCAGGGAGCCGTGGTCATGACCGGGGGGGTCGTGGCCCACAATCCCTATCTGGTGGAGATGATGGCCCAGGAGCTGGGCCGCGAGGTCCTGACCCCGCCCCAGCCCCAATTGGCCGGGGCCATCGGCGCAGCGCTTTTGGCGCTGCGCTCCCGCGAACCGGCGCGCTAAGGCAACCGGCCGGGCGCGGGAGTCCTCCCGTCGCCAGGCGCCAACAAACCGGGCAGGGAGGATCGTCTGATGAGTCGCTGGCTGCATGTGGGTGACATTCTACGGGTGAACGCCACGCTGTATCCCAACAAGGAGGGGGCCGCGGATCTCCACCGCTCCCTGACCTTCAAGCAATGGAACGAACGTTGCTGCCGTTTGGCCAACGGGCTGTTGGCCCGGGGGCTCAAAAAGGGCGACCGGGTGGCGATCCTGGCCTACAACTGCCTGGAGTGGCTGGAGATCTACGGGGCTTTCGCCAAGAGCGGCCTCATCGCGGTGCCGATCATGTTCCGCCTGCCTCCGGCCGAGTACACCTACATCGTCAACAACGCCGAGTGCGCGGCCTTCATCGTGGAAAAGCCCTTCGCCGCCGACCTGGACGGGGCCAAGGACGACCTGGAAACGGTCCCCGTCGACCGCTACTTCTATTTCGGCGAGGGCCCGGCTCCGGCCGGCTACACCCACCTGGAGGACGTCTTCGCCGCCGGCGACCCCGGCGAACCGCCGGTCAAGGTCAAGGACGACGACATCTGGATCATCATGTACACCTCCGGCACCACCGGCCGGCCCAAGGGCGTGGTGCGCACCCACGAGTCCTTCACCGCCCAGTACTTCACCAACGTGGCCGCCCTGGAATTCCGTCACGACGACCGCGGCCTTTTGGTGATGCCGATGTGCCACATCAACAGCGTCTACTACTCCTTCGTCTTCACCACCATCGGGGCCACGGCCATGGTCTACAACATGGTTTCCTTCGACCCCGAACACATGATCAAGACCCTGGCCGAGATGCGGGTCACCTTCACCTCCCTGGTCCCCACCCACTACATCATGATGCTGGCCCTGCCCGACGAGGTCAAAGCCAAGTACAACGTGGATTGCGTCAAGAAGCTGATGATCAGCTCGGCCCCGGCCCGGCGCGACACCAAGCTGGCCATCATGGAGTACTTCAAAAACAGCCAGCTCTACGAGGCCTACGGCTCCACCGAGGCCGGGCTGGTCACCCTGCTGCTGCCCCACGAGCAGTTCGACAAGCTGGGATCCATCGGCCGCGAGATCCCGGGCACCGACTTGATCAAGATCCTGGACGAGGATGGCAACGAACTGGGGGCCAACCAGGTGGGCGAGCTCTACTCGCGCACCCCCATGGTCTTCGACTACTACTGGAAGCTTCCCGAGCAGACCGAGGCCGCCTTCCGCGGCGAGTACTTCAGCGCCGGCGACATGGCCTACCGCGACGAGGAGGGCTACTACTATCTCGTCGACCGCAAGAAGAACATGATCATCACCGGCGGGGAGAACGTCTATCCCTCGGAGGTGGAGAACTGCATCGGAGGCCACCCGGCGGTCAAGGACGTGGCGGTGATCGGGGTGCCGGACGCCAAATGGGGCGAGGCGGTCACCGCCATCGTGATTTTGCACCAGGGCTATGAGCCCAGCCCCGAGCTGGCCCAGGAGCTCAGCGAGTTCACCAAAGGCAAGATCGCCGGCTTCAAGCGCCCCAAGAAGATCGAATTCATCGCCGAGGCCGACATGCCTCGCACCGGGACCGGCAAGATCCTGCACCGGGTCTTGCGCGAGCGTTACGGCCACTGGGCCGACCACAAGCATTAGCCGGCACCTTGCCCGGCCGGGGCGCGGGCTCCGGCCGGAGCTTGGAGGTCTTCGGCGCGACGCGACCCCAACGGCGGGAAGGCATATCTCCTCCGCCGATCGATCCGTTCACCAGCCCAAGGAGCAAGACATGTTCGACAAAGCCTATATCCCGCACAAAGGCTACTGGTCCTCGCCGTTTTCACGCTGGCAGATGAGCTTCCAGAACCAGCACCCCATCAGGCTGGCCGCCGAGACCACCAAGAAGTTCATGGAGCTGCGCGGGATCTCCCCCCAGGTCCTGGACGGCTGCGTCTTCGGCATGACCATCGGCATGCCTTCCTGGTTCTACGCCAACCCCTGGTACTGCGCCCTGATGGGCAACGACCGCATCAGCGGCCCCACCATCAGCCAGGCCTGCGCCACCGGCGCCACCAGCATCTACACCGGCGCGGTCGGGGTCCAGACCGGGACCTACTCCTGCGTCCTGGTGGCCACCACCGATCGTTGCTCCAACGGCCCCCACACCGTCTGGCCCAACCCCCTGGGACCGGGTGGCGAGGTGATCCACGAAAACTGGCTGATGGACAACTTCAACAAAGACCCCTACGGCGGCGAAGCCATGATCAAGACCGCCGAGAACGTGGCCGCCGACAACGGCGGGGTGAGCAAGGAGGAATCCGACGCCCTGGCCATCCGCCGCTACGAGCAGTACCTGATGTCCCTGGCCAACGACCGCGAGTTCCAGAAGGGCTACATGATCCCGGTGGAGATCGCTGTCAGCAAGAAAAAGACCATCGTCGTCGAGACTGACGAGGGCGTCAGCCCCTGCACGCCAGAGGGCCTGGCCCCCCTGAAGCCAGTCGTCCCCGGTGGCTGCATCACCTTTGGCGCCCAAACCCACCCCGCCGACGGCAACGCCGGCCTCATCGTCACCACCAAGGACAAGGCCAAGGAGTTGAGCGCCGACAAGAGCGTCACCATCCAGGTGCTCAGCTACGGCTACGCCCGGGCCGAGAAGGCCCGCATGGCCGCCGCCGTCACCCCGGCCGCCCAGATGGCCCTGGCCAACGCCGGGGTGACCGTGGCCGACCTGGCCGCGGTCAAGACCCACAACCCCTTCAGCGTCAACGACATCATCATGGGCCGCCTGATGGGCATCCCCGAGGGCATTTTCAACAACTACGGCTCGTCCCTGGTCTTCGGCCACCCCCAGGGACCCACCGGCACCCGCTGCACCGTGGAGCTGATCGAGGAGCTGGTCAAGCTGGGCGGCGGCTACGGCCTGTTCGCCGGCTGCGCCGCCGGCGACACCGCCGCCGCGGTGGTGATCAAGGTTTCGTAAGCGAAAGCAAAGCCGGGGGAACCTTTTCGGTGCCCGAAAAGGTTCCCCCGGACCCCCTCCAAAAGGGCGCTGGGTGGCTTAACCCAGACCGAAACGCTCGTCCGCGCGAGGGGCGCGGGCGGAAGAGCCTCTCTTGGCGGACGTCAGTCCTCCTGCTTGATCTCCTTCACGTCCTTCTGGTTCAGAACCACCTTCTTGCCGTCCAGCAGATAGAAGTTGTAGACCTTGGTGTCCTCGTCCAGCTTGGGGTGGCCGTCGCTGGTGTAGACCTGACCGTCGTAGGTGGTGACGCGATAGTAGTGCGAGCAGGCGGCGAGCATGATCACCATCGCCGAGAGAGCCAGCATGGTCATGAGCAGGCGCTTCACCTCGATCCTCCTTGTCGACCAATGATCCAGGGTTGCCGGTTGTCCGCGTGAGGCCGGGCCGGGTCCGGGCCAGGGCCATCCGCCACCAGCCTTTTTCCATGTTGCACCCGCCAGAGGCGCGGCGCAAGTTTCGTCCCCATCGCCGGGTTTGACTTTTACCGCCCGCCTTGCCAATATCCAGGCAACCACTGCGCATTTTCGGGGCCGCGAGATGTCACTCAGCAAACACCACTGCCCGTTGAATCCACCCAGCCTGCAAGACAACACCGCCACCATCGACCGCCTGGCCAAGCACCTACGCCGCCAGACCGGGGCCTGGCCCCAAACCCCGGTGGGGTTGCTCAACGATTTCGCAGGGGTCATCCGCGCCGCCGGCCACCAGGTCACCGCCACCCTGGCCGCCACCCCCGCCGGACCGGTGCTGGTGGCGGTGGAGCCCGGCGACACCCGGGCCGTCCCGCCCCGGTCGGAGTGGGGCGAGCGCGCGGGGTTGGTGCCGGAAAAGCTATGGGGAGACTCGGGCTTGGGCGTGGCCCTGGACATCGGCTCCACCCACCTCCAGGCCAGCCTGCACGATCTGGCCGACGGCCGCGAACTGGCCCGGGGAACCCGCCAGAACCCGGGCACCGCGGTGGGGGCCGACATCCTGACCCGCATCCACGCCGCCGCCTCCCCGGACGGCCTGGCCAGCCAGCACCAGGCCCTGGTGGCGGCCGCGGCCGCGTTGATCGCGGAGATGTGCCAAAGCGCCGGCCGCGCGCCCGGCGAGGTGATGGGCCTGGTGGGGGCGGGCAACACCACCATGACCCATTTCTTCCTGGGCCTGGACGTGCAATCCATCTGCCGCGAGCCCTATATTCCGGTGGTCAACCGCCCCGCGCCCTTCTTCTGCGCCGACCTCGGCCTGGATCTGGCCCCCGGCGCGGTGGGCTGGCTGTTGCCCAACGTGGGCAGCTACTTCGGCGGCGACCTGGTGGCCGGCATCGTGGCCGCCGACCTCCATCGCCGGCCCGACCTGGCCTTGTTGGTGGACGTGGGCACCAACGCCGAGGTGGTGCTGGGCAACCGTGACTGGCTGGTGGCCTGCGCCGGGGCGGCTGGACCGGCCCTGGAGGGCGGGGTGGCCAAGACCGGCATCCTGGCCCAGCCCGGGGCGATCGAGGGGGTGGGCATCGACCCGGTCTCGGGCGAGATCCGGCTCAAAATCATCCCCGCCGCCGATGGCTCTATCCCCGCCCCCAAGGGCCTGTGCGGCTCGGGCCTGTTGCAGCTCTTGGCCCAGCTCTACCTGGCGCGCATAATGGACATGCGGGGCAAGCTGGACCCCGGCCATCCCCGGGTGGCGCCCACCGAGTACGAGGGCCTGGGCTTCACCGTGGTCCCGGCCGGGGAGAGCGCCGACGGCCGGGCCATCGTCATCACCGAGGTGGAGATCGACGTGCTCCTGCGCTCCAAGGCCGCCATGTACACCATCCTGCGCACCGTGACCCTGGAGGTGGGGGTCCAGTTCGAGGATCTGGCCGCCTTCTACGTGGCCGGGGCCTTTGGCAACGTCATCGACCCCGAGACGGCCATCACCCTGGGCATGCTGCCGGACCTGCCCCGGGAGCGCTTCGTGCCCCTGGGCAACTCCTCCTTGGCCGGTTGCCGAAAGCTGCTGACCGAGCCCCAGAGCCGGCCGGAGGTGGAGGCGGTCACCGACAAGCTCACCTACCTGGAGCTGAACGTGAACCAGGCCCTGATGAACCGCTTCTCGGCCGCCCGCTTCATCCCCCACACCGAGCATCAGCGCTTCCCCAGCGTGCCGGTGTTCCATGCCTGAGGACGGGCTCAAGCGCCGGGCCGAGGAGGTCCTGGGCCGGCCCCTGGACCGGGTGCGGCTGGTCACCGACACCACCCAGTTCATGGGGCTCAGCCGCGGCGATGTTCTGGAGTTGCAGGGTAAGCGCTACCTGATCACCGGGGTGGCCTACGAGGGGCGCTTCGGCCTGGACGAGGAGCCCAAGCATTGGGTCAAGCGAGCCCTGGACCTGGAAGACGGCGGCCGGAAGCTGATCAAGCTGGTGTTTTACGAGCAGTTCGACCTGCCCATCGGCCACCTCAAGGTGCGCTGCTACCGCTCCCCGCGCAAGGAGGCCCGCATCCTGGAGCTGGTGCGGGGGCGACCGGAATTCATGCAGGGCTTCACCCTGCTGGACGCGGTCGGCAACGAGGTCCGGATCCTGGACCGGGTGCCGGGCCAGTCCCTGGACCGGGTGCTGGACGCCCAACGCATCGACCACCAGACCTATTTCCAGACCCGGCTCAGGGACCTGCTGACCAAGTTCATGGGCTGCCTGGAGGCCATCAGCTTCCTGCACGCCCACGGCGAGCGCCACGGCGACATCCGGCGCGACCACATCTTCGAACACAGCGGCCACGGCGGCTGGGTCTGGATCGACTTCGACTACAACTTCGAGTTGGCCGAGAGCCCCTTCGGCCTGGACCTTTTCGGCCTGGGCAACGTGCTCTGCTATCTGGTGGGCCGGGGCATCCCCACCTTGCAGGACCTCAAACGCCACCGGCCCGAGGTCCTGGACCGCCTGGACAGCGGCGATCTGTCCCTGGTGATCCCCAACCGGGTCTTCAACCTGCGCAAGCTCTACCCCTACCTGCCCGAGGAGCTGAACCGGGTGTTGATGCACTTTAGCGCCTCCGCCCCCATCTTCTACGAGCGGGTGGCGGAGATGACCGCCGACCTGGGGCCGGTCCTGGCCCTTTTGCCATGAAGGAGGGCGCGCGATGATCCTGTGGAACCGCATCCTGGTGGGCGTGGACGACGGCGAGGCCAGCCTGGGAGCGGTGCGCTACCTGGCGGCGGTCTTGGGCGGCAGCAACACCAGCAAGGTGCGCCTGCTGGCGGTGTACAAGCCCCCGGACCCGGATCTGGAGCCCGACCCCGCCGCCCTGGCCGCCCAGGCCGCCGAGCGCCGCCTGGCCCTGGAGGCTCGCCTGGCCGAAGCCTATCATATCCTGGTGGAGGCCCGCCTGGCCCAGGAGAACCTCTCCACCGACCTGGTGGAGACCCAAGGCCGCAGCATCGGCGAGACGATCATGGCCGAGCAGGCCGCCGGGGGGTACGGCACCGTGGTGGTGGGCCGGCGGGGCATGACCAAGGCCGAGGAGTTCCTTTTCGGCTCGGTGAGCAGCAACGTGGTCCACCAGGCCACCGACTGCTGCGTGTGGGTGGTGGCCTGACCGGACTCCGGCGCGCCGGGGACGGGGAGGCGGGGAGGGGCCGAAATGAGCCAGGGCGAAGGCTGGGATTTCCGAAGGCTGTTCGACAACCACAGCGCGATGATGATGCTGGTGGATCCGCGAACCCTGGCCATCCTGGATGTCAACCGGGCCTGCGAGCGTTTCTATGGCTATGACCGGGACGAGTTCCAGCACCTGCGGATACCCGACCTCAACCTCATGTCCGAAGATCAGCTGCGCACCTATATGGTCGACCCAACCAACGCCGGCCGCGAACATCACGACATGCGCCACCGGCTGAAAAACGGCCAGATCCGCGAGGTGGAGGTGCGCTCGGATCCCATCGCCATGAACGATGGGAGGGTGGTGCGCTTCGTGGTGATCACCGATATCACCCTCCGCAAGGAGCAAGAGCGCGAGTTGCGGGCCTCCGAGGCCCGCCTGCGTCGGTTGGTGGAGAGCACCCCGGAGGCGATCATCATCGCCCAGCATGGCCGCATCGTCTACGCCAACCCCGCCGCCGAGAAGATCTCCGGCTATAAGGCCGAGGAGTTGTCGCGCATCCATTATCTGGATCTGGTGCCGCCCGAGGACCAGGAGGCGCTGCGCCAAAACCACCAGCGCCGCCTGCGGGGTCTGCCGATACCGGAATCCTACGAGGTGCGTTTTTTCTCGAAAAACAAAGAATTGAAGTGGGTCGCGGTCAACGGGATGCGCATCGAGCACGAAGGCGCTCCCGCCACCCTCAACTTCCTGACCGACATCACCCAGCGCAAGCGGGACGAGGCCGAACGCCTGCAACAGGAGCGCCTCCAGGCGGCGGTGGCCACCGCCGGCGCGGCCTGCCACGAGTTGAACCAGCCCTTGCAAGGGGTGCTGATCCAGTTGGAATTATCGCTGTTGAAGCTGCCTCCCGACTCCCCCCTGCGCCCGGAGCTGGAGCGGGCCCTGGACCTGGCCCGGCAGATGGCCAAGATCACCCAAAATCTCAACCGGTTGACCGATTACCGCACCCGGGTTTACCTGGACAACACCCGCATCCTGGACCTGGATGAATCGATTTCCTAGGGGCCGACACCGCCGACCCGGACGGCGATCTTAAACCCCGACCCACGGTCGCCCCCGGGCGCGACCTTGTCGGTTGTCGCCTCCCAACCGGTTGGGTATAGTTTTGCTATAGCGAACAAATCGCTGGGGGGTGGTCGACCTGGAATGGCCATGACCCCTCCGCCGCCCCGCCAACGCCCATCCGGCCCCAGCGCGGCATGATCGGCCGGAGCCGCCCAGCACAGAGGAGCCACCATGCAAGGGCCTGACTACCGTTCCCTGGAAGACGATCAATTGGCCGAGCTGCTCTTCGTGGCCGAGGACCGGCTGGAACGGGACGCGGCCGAGGAGATCATCCGCCGGGAATCTCTGACCCCCTTTTTGGCCCAGGTGGTGGGCGACAAGCAGAACTGGCTGGCCGAGCTGCCCGACTGGTGGGCGGTGGTCCACGCCACTTACCTGCTGGGCAAGAAGGGCGGCGAGCTGGCGGTCACCCCCCTGCTCTCGGCCCTGCGCTGGTCCGACGCCTTTGACTGCGACTGGGTCACCGAGGTGATGCCCTCCATCCTGGGCCACGTCGGACCGGCGGCCATCCCCGGCCTGACCATGGTGGTGCGCGACCCCACCGCCGGCTGGAGCGCCCGCGACGTGGCCATGAAGGGCCTGGCCGCCATCAGCCTCAAGAACCCGGACAGCCGCGAGCACGTATTCCGGATCATCGGCGAGCGCTTCATGGACGAGAACGAGGACCGGGTGGTGCGCCAACTGGCCGGCCAGATCCTGCTGGACTTCCGGGTGCAGCAATACCGCATGGCGTTGATCAAATTCTCGCGCGAGGAGTGGTCTTTCCGCGAGCTGGACGCTTGGTACATCAGCGGGTTCGAGCCCGAGGACGTGGAATGGGCTTTCCGCCAGGACAGCCCCGACGCCTGGCACTACCAGGAGGACTGGATGCGTTTCTACGACCCGGCCGAGGTGCAGAAGCGCCAAAAACGCTGGGCGCGGGAGCGCCTGGGCCAGAGCCGGGCCCGGGGCAACGATCGGATGCCCCCGACGGGCGGCGGCCGGGTCCTGAGCTTTTGGCGTCACGGCCGAAACAACGAGGCCACCCCGCCCCCCCCACCCTCCGGCAATCCCGAGGGCGAGGGTCCCGCCGAGTAGCCGGCTTGGCCCCCGGACCCCAATCGTGCTAGACTCTTACCCGTTTAACGCCCGCCATGGAGGGATGGGGTTCACCCGCCCGGAGGGGTCGCCTCCCGGGCGGCGGGGAGTCGCGCCATGTCCAAGCCCAAACCTAGCCCTTCCCTGGCGGGCCTGACCGCCACCCTGCTCCTGGCGGTCCTGGCCCTGGGCGCGAGCTGCGCCGTCCTCAATCCCCAGGGGGTCCAGGGCGACCAGGCCGTGGGCCGGGCCCACTACAACCGGGCCATGGCCTTTGGCCACGCCCATCAGCTGGACAAGGCCGCCCGCGAGCTGGAGCTGGCCGTCCAGTCCGACCCCGGGCTCTACTACGGTTATTACCAGTTGGGCCTGGTCTACGAGGCCCAGGGGCGCACCGTGGAGGCCATCTCCACCTGGCAGCGTGGCATCGAGGCGGCCAAGAACACCGAGGACCGCCGCGACTACCCCCGGGCCCAGGCCATCGCCGAGATGCAGTCGGCCATGGCCCGGCTGACCATGCCGCCAACGCCGCCCCCGCCACCGGCGATCCCGGTGGAGACCCCGCTGTATAGCGCGCCCAAGCCCGCGCCCAAGGTCAAGACCAGCGCCCTAGCCACCAGCCGCTCCGGCAAATCCCAAAGCGGCTACGCGGTGCTGTTTTCCAGCAACCAGCAGAAGAAAAGCGCCGAGGCCGACGTCTCCCGGCTCAAGGCCAAGGGCTACTCCGCCACCATCAGCACCCACAAGGACAAGAAGGGCAAGGTCTGGCATCGGGTGGTGGTGGGCTGTTGCGGCGACGAAAAGAAGGCCAAGTCCCTGGCCGCCGAGTTGCAGAAGAAGGGCCTGGCCAAAAAACCGCAAGTCATCAAGCTTTAGGGGCGGGGAGAAGCCGCCCCGCCGACCACAGGAAAGTCAGCCCCGTGTCCTACCTCGTCCTGGCGCGCAAGCACCGGCCCGGCACCTTCGCGGAGGTGGTGGGTCAGGAGCACATCACCCAGACCCTGGCCGGGGCCATCGCCGCCGGCCGGGTGGCCCACGCCTTTTGCTTCACCGGCCCCCGCGGGGTGGGCAAGACCAGCGTGGCCCGCATCCTGGCCAAGGCCCTGAACTGCGAACAGGGCCCCACCGCCAGCCCCTGCGGGGTCTGCCACCACTGCCGCGAGACGGAAGAAGGCCGCGCGGTGGACGTGCTGGAGATCGACGCGGCCAGCAACAGCCGGGTGGAGGACGTGCGCGAGCTGCGCGAGGCCATCCGCTACCGGCCCCAGGCCGCCCGCTATCGGGTCACGATCCTGGACGAGGTCCACATGCTCTCCAAGGCGGCCTTCAACGCCCTGCTCAAGACCCTGGAGGAGCCCCCGGACCACGCGGTCTTCATCCTGGCCACCACCGACGTGCACAAGGTGCCCCTGACCATCCTCTCCCGCTGCCAGCGCTACGACTTCCGCCGCCTGCCGCCCAAGGTCCTGGCCGCCCACCTGGCCGCGGTCACCGCCGGCGAGGGGGTGAATCTCCCGGCCGAGAGCCTGGCGCTGCTGGCCCGGGAGGCCGACGGCTCCATCCGCGACGCCCTAAGCCTTCTTGACCAGGTGCTGGCCTCGGGCCGGCGGGAGATGACCCACGCCGAGGTGGTGGAGCTGCTGGGCCTGATCGACCAGGAGCTGGTGCGGGCCTGCGCCGCCGCCCTGTTGGCCGGCCAGGCCGGGGAGGTGCTGGACCTGGTGGCCCGGGTCTACGCCGCCGGCGGGGAGATGCAGGCCTTCTACGGCGCCTTGCAGGAGCGCTTCCGCAACCTGGCCGCGGCCCAGGCCGCGCCCGAGGGGGTGGATCTCTTTGGCCTGACCGACGAGGAGATCGCCGAGCTCAAGGCCAGCGCCGCCGGGGTCAGCCCCGAGACCCTGCACGAGATGTTCGACCTCCTGGCCCGCTCCGAGGAGCTCTTCCGCCGCGCCGGCCAGCCCCGGCTGGTGATGGAGATGACGCTCCTGAAGCTCTGCCAGGTGCGTCCGGTGCTGAGCCTGGAGGCGATCATCGCCGGCCTGACCCAGGCCGGCGGGGTGGCCCCGCCCCGGCCGGCCTTCGCCCCGCCCGGCGGGTCGGCCGCGCCCATGACCCCGGCCG
>JAIWNN010000141.1 GCA_020216805.1 Desulfarculus sp.
GGTCGCCCAGGCGGGGATCGTCCAGGCCGGCGGGCGGCGCGGGGCTGGCGGCGGGCGGGGCGGTCTTGGCGGAGCGGCGGGGCGGCATCAGCGGTCCAGCTCCTTGAGCTCGGCCACCAGGGCCTTGTACTCGCGCACCGCCGCCACCAGCTCCTCCATGGCCTGCTGGGCGTGCTCCACCCGCATGGCCTCGATGCCGTCGAGGTTGTAGAGGTAGTAGCTCAGATCCTTGATCAGGCGGTCGACCTTGATCTCGAGCGCGGTCAGCCGCTCGCGTTTTTCTTCCTTGAGACCCTTGGCGATCAGGCGGGAGGTCTTGTCCATGTCTCACCTCAAGAGGGTTTGCACCACCTGGAACAACAGCCAGAGGGTGAACAGGCCGCCGGTGTAGAAGGCCAGCCGCCCCTCCAGGCGGTCCAGGCGGGCGTCGCTGGCCTCGGCCCGCTGCGCCTGACGCTCCAGCACCGCGGCCAGGTCGGCGTTGACCCTCCGCTGTTCGGCCAGGCTCATCTTGAGCACCGTATCCAGCCGCCGCAGTTGGCCGCGCAGGTTCTCCAGCGCCAGGCGCAGGTCGTCCTCGCCCACGGCTAGTCCCGGTCCATCTGCTCGGGCAGCTTGACCAGCCCCGCCCGCAGAAAAATGGCCACCAGGCCGGTGAGGGCCATCTGGCCGGCCTGGGCCAGATCGGCCTCGCCGCCCAGATAGGCGCCCAGGGCGGCCAACACCGCCGCCAGGCCAGTCCAGAAGGTCTTGGTGCGCCACAGAGTCATGCCCGCGCCTCCTTGACGGGGTCGTTACGCGCCCCGCTTGCTGTAGGCCAGGGTAGACGACCGAACCGGGGCGGCCCAGGAAGGGGGAACAAGAAACCGCGGCCGCGAAGACCGACCGGGAGACGCTTCCCGGGGTTATATCCGGATGGGCGCGCGAGGTAGGGAGCGGAGAGCGACGAAAGGAAGGGCGGGGGCTAGGCACGCTGGCGGCGAGGAGGGTTGACGATGTGGCGCACGTGGCGGGCCGAGAGATTCCAGCGCCGGGAGAGCAGCTTGACGTTGGCCCCGTCGAACTCGCGCCGGATGGCCGCGTTGCGCAGGCCCAAGAGCGCCCGCTCCAGTTTCGGGAAATAGACGCTGGTGCCGGCGAAGTTCTGGGCCAGGGTCACCGTGGCCTCCACCCCGATCACCGCCGCCATCTCTTGGTAGATGTCGGGCAGGTCGTCGGGTTGGATCTGCTTGAGCCAGGAAGGCAGGAAGTTGTGGGTCGGCGGGACGTGCGGGTCCATGGCATACTCCTTTCCCAAGAGTGGGGGTTTGCGACGCGGCGGGGCAGCCAGGGGGATTATATAACCTTAATGGATATACATCAACACCTTTATGGTTATAATGACCGCGTTCCTCGGTGGCCGGCCGTCTTGCTCCTTTTGGCCGCCCTGCTGGCCGCCGGTTGCATCCATGTTTATGATTTCGAGCGGTTAAAGATCAGCGGCGGAGTCCCGGCCGGGCCGCCCACGCCGGTGGCGGACAATCCCGGGGCCGCTGGCCTGGCGGGCAAGGCGACGGGGTTGGGATTGGCCCTGGCCGGGATCGGACTGGCCGGCAGACGCTGGCTGCGTCTGCGCCGGCAGGGGGCCCCGGCCCGGGCCCTGGACCGGGAGGACCTGGCCCTGATCCGCACCGCTCGCGACGCCTTGATCTATCTGTTGCGCAAACGCTTCCGCTGGCTGGGGGTGGCGATCCTGGCCGATCATCGCCGCTGGCGGGGCGGACGGGAGTTCTGAGGCCTCCTTCCATTTTGGAAATAATAATCCAAAATGGAAGGAAGGGGTCTGGCGGCCGGGAGGGCTTGCGAGAGATAACTAGCTGATAATTTAGCATGATGCCGGTAACGGCCCGGCTGGCACGCTACTTGATAATCCTATGCTCGAAACCAACTTCCGCAAGGAAAGGAGCAGCGGCATGAAGCGTACCAGCATTATCATGGCGACCCTGGGTTTGGGCCTGGTGTTGAGCGCGGCCCCGGCGCTGGCCAACGAGGTCTACGTCACCGACGAGTGGGACCAACCGGTCTACGAGACCGGCGCCAAGGGCGCCAAGGTCCAGGCCATGCAGAAGGGCCACTTCAAGGTCAACAGCGTGGCCCAGTCGGCCTCCGACACCAACTTCTACGATCACTTCGAGAACCCCAAGGTGATCTGGAACAAGCAGGAGACCCGGAATCCGGAGTGGAACATCAACGGCCTGCGTGAGTCCGAGAACTAGAATATCCGGGGCCGGCCGGTCCGAGCCCTAACTCCAACGCTCCCCATTGCCGCGCCGGGGCCCTCCCCGGCCGGCCCCTTTTGGGAGCGGCGGCCCGGCCAAGACGAGCGCAAAAAAACAGGGGCCGAGTGATAGGCTCGGCCCCTGGGCGCGCGCGGCCAGATCTTCGATCCTTCCAACTACCTTCCCGTCTTGCCCAACCGGTTAGGATAGCTTCCCGCCTCACGCGCCAAGCTCATCCTAGCAAAATTCGCGATGCTTAGCTACGAAATTGCTACATCATAGCTATAGTTCATCTTTTCACAGCACGCCGGCCCCGGGGCCGGGGTCGGATGGTCACCTCGATATCGTGTTGAACTTGACTGCGTTTTCCATCAGGGCCTGCACCGGCTTGAGACCGTAGGGCGAGCGCTGTTCGATGGCGGTCAGCACCGTGCCGCCGCCGGTGAAAAAGTAATAGTCCGCGTCGTCCAGCACCGAGAGGTACAGGCCCGGCAACAGGTCCTTGAACTCCTGCAGGGTGTCGCCGCCGCCGTAGAGCTTGGCCGCCCCCCGGTTGCGGTCGATGGCGGTGTCCAGGGCCTTGGAGCCGTCGGTGAAGTGGGGGGTGAAACCCATCACCGCGTTGACGAAGATGGTCTTGGCCCCCAGGATGGCCTGGCTGACCGCCGGGTCGTCGAAGCTTCTGGCGTCGATGTCCAGCACGTAGCCCAGCTCCATCCCCGGCTTGAGATCGGCCACCGCCAGGGTGCGATACTTGCCCTCCTCCCTCCCCAGGACCTCGCTCTCCACCAGGTAGGGCAGTTCCACCACCTTGCCGGCCTGGGCGTCCTTGGCCACCAGGTCGCCGGCCGCCGCGATATCCTCCGGAGTCACCCCGGCGATCCTGACCCCGTACTTGGCGCAGAGATAGGTGTTGTAGATCACCCCGCCCAGGATCAGGCGGTCCACCTGGTCGTAGATGGCGTTCAGGGGGCCGATCTTGGTGTCGTACTTGGCCCCGGCCACCACCGCCACGAAGGGCCGCTCCGGGTTGAGCACCTGGTCCAGGTTGGCGATCTCGGCCTGCATCAGGTAGCCGGCGTAGGAGGGCAGATGCTGGGTGACGTCGTAGGTGGAGGCGTGGGGCTGCCAGGATCCGAAGGCGTCGTTGACGTAGATGTCGGCCAGGCCGGCCAGTTGCAGGGCGAAGGCCCGGCGGGCCTCGCCCTTCTGCTCCTCGCCCGCGAACCAGCGGGTGTTGGGCAGGTAGATGCCGGCCACCTCGCCCGCGCGCAGTTGGCGGATGGCCAGGTTGATGCTGGTGTCGATGGCCGGGATGCCCTGCTCCCCGTTGGGCGTGAAGTCGGGAGTCAAAAAGCGGCAGTGCAGCTTGGACTCCAGGTAGTCCACGATGGGCTTGACGCTGCTGTCCTCGTCGGTGGTGATGGTCCCGGTCTTCTTGTCATACGGCCGGCCCACGTGGGTCATCAGGATCGGCCGGCCGCCCTGGGCCACGATGTAGAACAGGGTGCCGATGGTGCGGTCGATGCGGTAGGGGTCCTTGATCTGGCCTTTCTTGACCACGTTGTGGTCAAAGCGCACCAGTACCACTTTGTCTTTCAGATTGGCCTGCTGCAACAGGGGCAGGCGGGGGTCCAGCTTGCGGGCCTGCATCGGGGTCCTCCAGCCAGGGTGTAAGGCGCGGGAACGCGGGGCGTGTTGGGAATATTATCTGGGAAAAGAGGGCCGGGGGAAAACCCTTTTGTGGACAAAAGGGTTTTCCCCCGGACCCCCTTTCCCAAAAAACTTTAAAGGGTTGGGCGAGGGGACGGCCTGAGCGCGGCAACCAGGGGATTGGCGCGGGCGATGAAGCAGGCTAGACTGACGGCCATGGCCAGGCCCTTCACCCACCTTGAGCCCCGGATCATCCGCCAGGGACCGCCCCGGGGCGCGGCCCGGGGCGAGGTTTTGCTGATCCATGGGGCCTGGCACGGCCCCTGGTGCTGGGACGGCCTGGCCGAGCCCCTGGCCGCCCGGGGCCTCGGGGTCAACCGCCTCTGTCTGCCCGGACATGGCGAGGACCCCTGGGAGCTGCCCGGCCTGACCGGCCTGGCCGACTACGCCGACCAGGCCCGCCGCGCCGCCGCCGGCCTGGGCCGGCCGCTGCTGATCGGTCACTCCCTGGGCGGCTGGCTGGTCATGAAGGTCCTGGAGGCCGCCGACCTGCCGGCGGTGCTGTTGATGCCCCTGCCGCCCCGGGGCCTGCCCCTGACCAGATTGACCCGGCTATTCGCCCAGTTCCCGATGGCCATGGCCCCGGTCCTGGCCCTGGGCCGCCTGCGGGTGCGCACCCCGGCCATGGCCGCGCGGCTGTTCTTCGCCCCGGACGCGCCCACCCCGGACCTGGAGGGCTATTGGCGGCGGCTGGTTCCGGAGCCTGGGCGGGTGGCCCTGGAGATGGGTCTGGGCCTGGCCGGCTGCCGCCCCCGGCCGGGCCGGGCCCCGCGCCTGGTGGTGGCCGGTGGGCGGGATTATTTCCTGCCCGTGGGGCGGATGCGGCGCCTGGCCGCCCGCCTGGGAGCCGAGTTCCTCCTCTTGCCCGACGCCGGCCACAACCCCTGGCCCGCCCATCCGCCCGCCCTGCTGGAGCGCCTGGCGGCCTTCCCGCCCCTGGCCTGACGGCACGCCGGGCCAAAATCGGCAACCATGTGAACAAAGTCATGGCCCGAACGCCGAGCATGGGCCATATTTAGCACTAACCGTTAGCCTGCCGATTCACCCGGGGCTTCGCGCATGGACGTTTTGATTCTCATCATCGAGGCGGTGGTGGTCTATCTCCTGGTGCTGGCCGCCCACGCCTTGCGTCACCGCTTCGGTCTGGCCCATTTCTACGCCCTGGTGGGCGGGGTCACCGCCATCATGAGCTGGGTGACCGACGCCGGGGTCAAGGTGGAGGTGGCCGGGGTCACCTTCATGGTGGGCTCCACCGTCTTCTACACCTCGTTGCTGTTGGCCGTCTTCGTGGTCTACGCCTTCGACGGGGTGCGGGCCACCCGCATCGCCATCTCCACCATCATCGGCGTCTCGGTGATGGTCCCGCTGATCGCGGTGGTGCTCAATCTCCAGATGCGCCTGGCCGGCGGCGCGCCCCTGGGTTACGTGCCCGCCCCCAGCCTGCGCATCAACACCGCCAGCGTGGTGGCCACCTTCCTGGACCTGATCTTCCTGGCCATGGCCTGGGAGTGGCTGGGCCAGCGCCTGGGCCAGGCCGCCCTGGGGGGGTGCTCCTTCTTGACCCTGTTGGGCGTGATGTGGCTGGACGTGCTGCTGTTCAACCTGGGGGCCTTCGGCGGCCAGCCCGGGGCCTGGGCCATCATGCAGGGCACCGCCATCAGCCGCCTGATCGTCTGCCTGATGGCCGCGCCGCTGTTGTGGGGCTACCTGGCCTGGCAGAACCAGCGCTACCACACCCAACTGGAATGCCGCCCGGTGCTGGCCATCCTGATGGAGTTCGCCCAGATGAAGGCCGAGCTGAGCCTGGCCCAGCAGGAGATCGAACGCCGCAAGCTGGCCGAGAAGGCCCTGCGCGATAGCCGCCAGGAACTCAAGCGCCTGGCCATCACCGACGACCTCACCGGCCTGGCCAACCGTCGCCACTTCCACCAGCGGGCCGAGGAGGAATTCCAGCGCGCCCGGCGCTACGGCCGGCCCCTGTCCCTGGTGATGCTGGACCTGGACGGGTTCAAGGAGGTCAACGACCGCCTGGGCCACCAGGTGGGCGACGAGGTGCTGGTGGAGGTGGCCCGCCTGGGCCAGGTACAGGTGCGCTACAACGACCTCTGGGCCCGCCTGGGCGGCGACGAGTTCGCCCTGCTCCTGCCCGAGACCGATTCCGAGCAGGCCGTGGCCCTGGCCCAGCGCCTGCGCGAGACCATCGTTGGTCAACCCCTGGCCACCACCCGGGGGCCGGTCACGGTGGGGCTCAGCCTGGGGGTGGCCAGCCTGGCCGGCGAGAACTGGACCCTGGACGATCTTTTCCGCGCCGCCGACCAGGCCATGTACGCCGACAAGCTGGCCCGCCGCGGCGGCGGAACCGGAGTCTGCGCCTAGCCCCACCCCTACCGGCGCGATCGGGGCGGGGTCGGCGGTGCTTTTCGGGCTGGGCCGGTGGCCGGGGGCGTGACCAGGGCAGGGGGGACGGGGGGATCAGCGCAGGCGGGGGTCCAGGGCGTCGCGGATGCCCTCGCCCAAGAGGTTGTAGCCCAGCACCGTGACCAGGATGGCCAGGCCGGGAAACAGGCTCAGCCACCAGGCGATCTCGATGTTGTCCTTGCCCTGGCTCAGGATGTTGCCCCAGCTGGGCTCCGGCGGCTGCACCCCCAGGCCCAGGAAGGACAGCCCACTCTCGGTCAGGATGGCTCCGGCCACCCCCAGGGTCAGGGCCACCAGCACCGGGGCCATGGCGTTGGGCAGCACATGGCGGAAGATGATGCGCGCATCGCCCGCGCCCAGGCTCTTGACCGCCAGCACGAACTCCCGCTCCTTCAGCGTCAGGAACTCCGCCCGCACCAGGCGGGCCACCCCCATCCAGGAGGTGAGCCCGATCACGGCCATGATGTTCAGGATGTTGGGCTCCAACAGCGCGATCACCGCCAGGATCAGGAAGAAGGTCGGGAAGCAGAGCATCATGTCGGTGAAGCGCATGATGGCCGCCTCCACCCAGCCGCCGTAGTAGCCCGCCACCGCCCCCAGCGCCACCCCCACCAGGGTGGCTAGGCCGGCCGAGACCAGCCCCACCTGGAGACTGACCCGGCTGCCGTGGATCATGCGCGAGAAGACGTCGCGCCCCAACTCGTCGGTGCCGAAGGGATGGGTCCAGGAGGGAGGCAGCAGGATGGCCTGCACATCGATGGCGTTGGGATCGAAGGGGGCCAGCCAGGGGGCCAGGGTCGCCACCAGCACCAACATCGCCACCACCGCCAGGCCCAACAGCGCCAGGCGGTTGGCCGACAGCGCCTCCCAGAACAGGGCGAACCCCCCGCCCGCCGCCGGCGCGGCCATGGTCCGGGCCGCCCTCACGAGGCCCGCACCCGGGGGTCGGCCAGGGCGTAGCCCAGGTCGGCCAGGAGGTTGCCCAGCAGGGTCAGGGCCGCGCTGATCACCAGCCCGCCCATCACCAGGGGATAGTCGCGGCTCATCACCGCCTCGAAGAAGAGCTTGCCCAGTCCGGGGATGGCGAAGATCGACTCGAAGATCACCGACCCGCCGATCAGTCCCGGCACGCTGAGCCCCAGGATGGTGATCACCGGCATCAGGGCGTTGCGCAGGGCGTGGCGGTAGATCACCACCCGCTCGCTGAGACCCTTGGCCCGGGCGGTGGTGATGTAGTCCTGCCGAATCACCTCCAGCATGTTGGCCCGCATGTAGCGGCTAAGCCCCGCCAGGCTGGTCAGGGCCGAGAGCAGCACCGGCAGCAGCAGGTGGCGGGCGTAGTCCAGCATCTGCCCCCACAAGGGAAGCTGGCCGTGATTCAGGCCCTTGATGCCGCTGATGGGCAGCCAGCCCAGGTGGACCCCAAACAGGATCATGGCCAGCAGCGCCAGCCAGAAGGTGGGGCTGGCGAAGCCCAGGAAGACGAAGAGCGTCGTCGCCTGGTCGAAGAGGCTGCCCTTGTGGGTGGCGCTGTAGACCCCGATGGGTAGGGCGATGATCAGCACCAGGATCAGGCTCATGACGTTGATGCTCACCGTGATCGGCAGGCGCTCGGCGATCTTGTCCAACACCGGCCGTCCGTCCGGGGCGAAGCTCTGGCCGAAGTCCAGCACCGCCAGGCGTTTGAGCCAGGTCCAGTATTGCACGTGCACCGGCTGGTCCAGGCCGTAGAGCTTGGTCAGCCGCTCCCGGGCCAGGTCGCTGACCTTGGGGTTCAGATCGGTCATGATGTCGGTGGGCGAGCCCGGGGCCAGGTGCATCACCAGGAAGCTGATGAAGGTGATGCCGATCACCAACGGCGCCATCATGCCCAAACGCTTGGCGAGATAGGTCAGCACCGGCGACAAGCCTCCAACTCCGGGACTTCTGCCACCCGCCCATTATAACCTTCCCGCTCGGCTTGTGAAGCGTAAGCGGCGGGCGGGGGAGGCCGGCCGGTGAAACCGGCCACGGGGGGCGCGGACAAGCAGATTGGAGTCCAAAGGCTTCCCAAATGCGTCGGCCCCCATCGCGGGGGTCGAGGAGGCGGTGAGGTTCAAGGACGGGGTGGCTGGCGAGGTTGGAACCGGGTGGACGATCGTCCTGCGCGGCTTGGTGGAGCGGCCCTTGCGGGGGTGAAACCGACTATCTCCGATGCCATCTGGCCCTCGAGGCGGCCCCTGCGTGACCGCGGCTCCCGGCCCCATGGCGCGCCCTGGGCACGCCGCCCCTGGCGACATGGTGCACGTCGAGCTTAAGCGGTTGGGGCGCATCGATGGCGTGGGGCATGGCATCACCGGCGACCGTTCAAGGCGCGAACCCGGACCGGTCCGGGGATGGCTGCGGGTGTGCACGGACGACCACGGCCGCCTGCCCCGCCCCGAGCCGCCGCCCTGAACCATAAACCGCCGCTCTCCAGGCTGGCGATCTGCGCCCAATCGCCATGGCCACGACAGCTAGGCGCCCGATGGTCCGGCGGGCGCGTCGGAGATCGTGCGGGCGGCCTGGGCCACCACTGCCAACAACTCCTGGCGCAGCACCGGCTTGCGCAACACCCAGGCCGGCTCGGGCAGGTCCTCCGGCCGCCGGGCCGACTCCTGGCCCTCGGACCAGCCGGTGAGCAGCACCAAGGGCGGGGCCGGCCGGAAGTGCTCCCGCAGCCAGCGCGCCACCTCCCACCCCGAGCCGTCGGGCAGGCCCAGGTCGCAGAGCACCAGTTCCGGCCGCCGCCGCCGCAGGTGCTCCAGGGCCTGGGCCAGATTGGCGGCGTGGGAGACCCGGTGTCCGGCGTTTTCCAGCAGCCGGCCCAGGCCCATGGCCACCAGCACCTCGTCCTCCACCAGCAGGATCTCCACCTGGCGCTCCGGTCTTCCCTGGTGGGGAGCGGCCGGGCCCGGGGTTGGGGGCTCTGGCTGGGGGGGGCGCTCCGGCGGGGCCAGGGGCAGGCTGACCAGGAAAGTGGTGCCCTGGCCGGGCACGCTCTCGGCCCGGATGCGGCCGCCGTGGGCGGTGATGATGCCCCGGCTGCTGGCCAGACCCATGCCCTGGCCGGCGACGCCCTTGGTGCTGAAAAAGGGCAGAAACAGGCGCTCCAGGACCTGGGGGCTGATGCCCGGGCCCTGGTCGCTGAAGCTCAGCTCCGCCTCTTGGTCCCGGGCCCGGGAGCGAATGGTCAACCGGCCCCGCCGCCCCATGGCCTCCAGGGCGTTCTTGGCCAGGTTCAAGAAGACCTCCACCAGCTCTCCGCGCACCCCCAGGACCATCAGATCGGGGTCCAGATCCAGGAGCACCTGCCCCCGTTTGTCCGGTGGACAGGCGGCTTGGGCCAGGCCGACCGCCGCCCCCACCAGGCTGGCCAGGTTGTGGGCTTCGGGCTTGCGGGGCTGGCCGGCCCAGCCGCTGACATAGCGGCTCAGGCGGCGGACCATGTCCCCGCCGTCCTTGGCGGCCTGGACGATGCTGGACAGGGGGGTGGTCAGCTGGTCGCCCGCGGTCTGGCCGTCGACCACCAGCGCCTGGGCCACCTGGGCGTGGCTGGCGATGGCCATCAGCACGTTGTTGAAGTTGTGGGCCACCCCGGCGGCCAGGTGGCGCAGCACTTCCTCGCCCTGCCGCCGGTCGCTGACATCATAGAGGCAGCCCACCACCTCCTGGGCCCGGCCCTTGGCGTCGCGCACCAGGACCATCTCGGCCCGCAGCCAGCGGGGGGCCTTGTCCTGGGCCTGCATGCGGAATTCCAGGGCCATCCGGCCCAACTCCAGCACCCGGAGCGCCTGTCCCGCGGTGGTCTGGCGGTCCTCCTCCAGCGCCTGGTGCCAGAGAAAACCGGGCTGGTTCAGGGCCTGGTCCGGCCGCGACCCCAACAGGACCTCCAGGTGGGGGCTGGCGAAGGTCAAGGGCAGGCCGGGCTCGGGACAAGCGGTGAAGATGGCCACCGGGGCCAGGCTGAGCAACAGCTCCAGGCGGGTGCTGGCCGCGATCAGCTCCTCCAGCTCGCGCTTGCGCTGGGTCACGTCGGTGGCCAAGCCCTCCACGAACTGGGGGCGGCCCTGGGGGTCGCGCACCAACTGGGCTCGCAGGGATAACCAGAGCTGGCGGCCGTCCTTGGCCCGCAGGCCGATCTCGAAGCCATCCACCGCGCCGGTCTCCTGGACCTGGCGCAGGAACTGCTGGTGACGTTGGCGGTCCCGGGGGCTTTTGAGGATCACCTCGCCGTTGGCCAACTCCTCCGGGGTGTAGCCGGTGACGGTTCGCAACGAGGGGCTGGCCTCCAGGAGTCGGCCGGACAGGTCCCAGCGGAAGTGGACATCCACCAGATTTTGGTAGATAGCCCGGTACTTGCGCTCGCTTTCCCGGATCTCGCGCTCCAGGCGCTGGAAGTGGCTAAGGTCGGTGCAAGCCAGGATCATCCCGGCCTCTGGCCAGCCCGACTCCAACAGCGCGGCTGACACCAGGCAAGGCACGGTCGGCCCGGCGGCGGTGAGCAGCCCCGCCTCCCCCCGCCAGACTCCACGCCCCGACCAGGACTCCAGTCCGGGCCAGGGGCCGGGCGGGACGAAGATTTCCTCCCGGGGGCGTCCGATCAGGTCCTCGACCGATTCGCGTCCGGTCAGGGCGGCCAGGACCGGGTTGGCCCAGGCCACCAGGCCCTCCTTGACGTGGAGCAGACCCTGGGGCAGGGCCTGGGTGACGGCCTGGGCGAAATGCTTGGGCGAGACCACCTGGCCGTAGCGGGTGATGGCCCAATAGGCGGTGATGGCGAAGGGCAGCATGGACAGGCTGTCCAGGAGCGGCAGCCAGGGCCACCAGATGAAGGCCAGGGAGTTGAGGCAGGCCCCGGTCACCGAGACGGCCGACCCCGCGGCCACCATGATCTTTTCCCGCCGCACCAGGGGGCGCGGCTCGCGCCGGGCCTGGAGGGCGATGGCGATGGTGAAGGCCAAGACCAGGCTCACCGTCACCAGACCCAGGGCGTAGTGGGTCCAGCCGGGGATGACTGGAAAGCCCAGTCGATTCTCCAGGGGATGGGGGTGCACCCGCCCGGGCCAGATCAGGATCAGGGGGTAATAGACGACAAACAGGGCCAGCAGCCAGCGCCGCCGTTTTCGGGTCCGGCCGCCGTGGATGGCCCACAACAGGTCCACCGAGAGGGCCGAGACGGCCACGATCAAAATCGAGAGCAGGTTGCGGACCTGGAAGCCGGCCTCCGGTCCCAGGATCAGGGCTGATTGGGTGGCGGCCAGGTCGAAGAAGGCCCAGCCCAGCACCGCCACCAGCCAACTGGCCAGGGAGTTGGTCTTGGGGTGGTCGGGGTCGAGATGGCCCAGTTGACGCAGGAAAGCCACCACGTAGGCCGTGGTGACCAGTAGGTTAAGAGTGTAGAACCAGAACGAGACCGCGCTGGCCATGGCCTTACCGTCGGCCGTCCGGATTAGGTGTCAATAACGATACGCAACCGTAGTATCATAGCCACTGAACCGCACGCAAGCTTTTGGATCTGCCCCAGAAGGCGCCTTGCCGCGATTATTGGAAGCGAAGGCCGCTTTTCCCTTGGAAACCGCTAAAAAAAGCTAGTACCTTTTTAGTGGACGCAATTACGGCTGGTCGCCCCCCTGGCCGATGGCGACGACACTGAGCCTGGACCCGACGGCGAGGCCGGGCCGCGATGAGGTCGCGGCCTCCCTCCGGGGAGAGCTGATTCGTGAGGTGAAAGGCATGAAGAACCTGAAATTGGGCGGCAAGATCGGCGGCGGCTTCGGCCTGCTCATACTCATCGTGTTGATCCTGGGGGGGCTGGCCGTCTGGAACATGAGCGCGGCCGCGCGCAATTCCAGAATCCTGGCCCAGGAATTCGTGCCGGAAGTCATGGTGGCCGGGGACATCGAGCGCAACTATCAGCTCTACATGTTCGACATGCGCGGCTACGCCATGAGCCAGCGCGAGGACCTGTATGAGCTGGCCCAGGGACACGCCAAACGGGTGAAGAAGGCCCTGGCCGAGGCCAACGACCTGGCCGCCAAATCGGAGCACCTGGCCAATTTGCGCGACAGCGCCAACGCCATCGGCGCCACCTTGAAGCAATACGAGGACCTGGTGGCCAAGACGGTGGAGGTCAATCGGGGCATCGACGCCGCGCGCAAGAACATGGACGCCAGCGCCGCGCAGTTTATAGAAAACGCCTATGATTTTCAGAAATCCCAAATGCAGAAGCTGGACGCCGAGACCGGAGCCGTGGACGCGGCCCGGCTGCGGGAGCGCCAGCGCAAGCTCAACGTGATCAACTCGGTCATCGACTTGGGCAACTTCACCCGGGTCGCCAACTTCCGGGCCCAGGCCCTGCGCGACCCCAAGCTGGTCCTGGACGCCTTGGGCAATTTCGACAAGATTCGCAACCTCTTGGAAGAGATTCGCCCCCTGGTGCGACAGGAGCAGAACCTGAGGGAGTTGGTCGCCATCCAGGGCGCCGCCAACAGCTATCGCGAGTCCATCACGGCCTTCGTCAAAAACTGGGAGGCGCTGCAGGAGCTCACCAAGCAGCGCGAGAAGCTGGCCAACCAGTTGGTGGCGCTGGTGCAGGAGGTCTCCAAGGCCGGTATCGACAACACCCGCCAGCTCTCCATCGAGGCCGAGTCCAGCCTGACCCTGTCCAACTACGTGATGGTGATCGGCCTGGTGGTGGCCCTGATCCTGGGCGTCCTGGTGGCGGTCATGATCACCCGCAGCATCGTCAACCCGGTGCGCACCACGGTGGAGGCGGTGGGCCAGGCGGCCAAGGGCGACTTCTCCTTCACCTTGGACAAGAATCTGCTGGCCCGCGGGGATGAACTAGGCGAGATGTTGCGCGACGTGGACAAGATGGCCGAGAATCTCTCGGTGGTGGTGACCGAGTCCACCGCCGCGGCCGAGACGGTGGCCAGCAGCGCCGGGGAGATCAGCCAGGGCAACCAGGACCTGTCCGAGCGCACCCAGCAGCAGGCCAGCGCCATCGAGGAGACGGCCAGCTCCATCGAAGAGATGACCAGCAGCGTCAAGCAGAACGCCAACAACTCCCAGCAAGCCAACGAGCTGGCCCGGCGCACCGCCACCATGGCGGTGCAGGGCGGCGAGGTGGTCCAGCGCACGGTGGGGGCCATGGCCGCCGTCACCGAGTCGAGCAA
>JAIWNN010000142.1 GCA_020216805.1 Desulfarculus sp.
CAGCACCACCGCCCGGGCCGCGCCGCCCGCCCCCACCACCAGGCAGCTCCGTCCGGCCGGGTCGAAGCCGGCCTGGCCCAGGGCCCAGAGCAGGCCGCCGACGTCGGTGTTGTGGCCCACCAGACGGCCGTCCACCGGCACCACGGTGTTGACCGCCCCCAGGCGCGCGGCCTGGGGCGAAAGCTCGTCCAGGCAGGCCGCCACCGCCGGCTTGTGGGGCACGGTGACGTTGACCCCGGCCAGGTGCAGGGCCCGGATGCCCGCCACCGCCGCCGGCACCTGGCCCGGCTCGACCATCAGCGGCACGTAGACCGCGTCCAGGCCATGGGCGGCCAGGACCGCGTTGTGCATGGCCGGGCTGTAGGACTTGGCCACCCGGGCGTCGCCCAGCACCGCGAAGACCTTGGTCATGCCGAGAGCTTCCACAAATCGGTGGCGAAGCCGGGGTAGGAGATGGCCGCGCAGCCCTCGTCGCTGATCGGGCAGTCGCCGCCGGCCAGGCCCAGGGCCAGGCGCAGGGTCATGGCGATGCGGTGGTCGCCGAAGGACTCCAGGCGTTCCGGAACCGTGAGCGGGGTGGGGCCTTGCACCAGCAGGCGGTCGCCCTCGGTCCACAGCCGCGCGCCCATGGCCCCCAACTGGCTGGTGATGGCCGCCAGGCGGTCGGTCTCCTTGATCCTGAGCTCCTCCACGCCGTGGAAGACCGTCACGCCTTGGGCCTGGGTGGCCACCAGGGCCAGGATCGGCACCTCGTCCACCAACAGCGGAACCTCCTCCGCCGCGATCGCGGTGGCGGTCAACTCCAGGGAATATTGCGCCTCCACCCGGCCCCACTCCTCGGGCTCGGTCCCTTGCTGGTTCACCGTCAAGCGCGCGCCCATGCGCTCCAGCACGGTCAGGAAGCCAACGCGGGTGGGGTTCAGCAGCACGCCCTCGGCCGCCACCCGGCTGCCGGGGGTGATGGCCGCCGCGCAGAGGAAGAAGGCGGCCGAGCTGGCGTCGCCCGGCACCCGCAAGGTCGCGGGCAGGGTCAGGGACGAGGGCTCCACCCGGACCCAGCCCCCCCCTCGGGTCAGGGCCGCTCCGCATGAAACCAAGAGGCGTTCGCTGTGGTCGCGGCTGGGGGCCGGCTCGCGCAGGGTGGTGGGGCCGACCGCCTGGAGCCCGGCCAGCAAGAGGGAGCTCTTGAGCTGGGCGCTGGCCACCGGCAGGTCGTAGTCGATGCCCCTGAGCGCCGCGCCCCTGATCGTCACCGGCGGACGGCCTTCGGTGGTCTCCACCCCGGCCCCCATCAGGCGCAGGGGCGCGGCCACCCGCTCCATGGGCCGGCGGCGCAGGGACTCGTCTCCGTCCAGGCGGTATTCGCCCGGCCGGCCGGCCAGCAGGCCCATCAGCAGGCGGAAGGTGGTGCCGGAGTTGCCGCAGTCCACCTCCGCCCGGGGATTGAGCCGGCCTTGGGCGCCGGTCAGGACCAGGGCCTGGCCCCGGCGCTCCAGCCGGCCGCCCAGGGCGGTCACCGCCCCCAGGGTGCTCTGGCAGTCGGCGCAGGGCGAGTAGTTCTCCACCCGGCAGCTTCCGCCGGCCAGCAGCGAGAAGAGCCCCACCCGGTGGGAGATGGACTTGTCCCCCGGCGGGGTGAAGACCCCGGACAGCGATCGGGAAGCCGGGCTCACGGCCGGGCCAGCCCGCGGCCCACCGCCTGGGCCACTTTTTCCAGTCGCGGCATCATGGCTGCGAACTCCTCCAGGCTCAAGGACTGCCGGCCGTCGGAGAAGGCCTCCTGGGGCCGGGGATGGACCTCCACCATGATGGCATCGGCCCCGGCGGCCACCGCCGCCAGGGCCAGGGCCGGCACCAGCTCGCGCTTGCCGGCGGCGTGGCTGGGGTCGACCATCACCGGCAGGTGGGTGTGCTGCTTGAGCACCGGCACCGCCGAGAGGTCAAGGATGTTGCGGGTCTCGCTGTCATAGCTGCGGATGCCCCGCTCGCACAGGATCACCTGCCAGTTGCCCCGGGCCAGGATGTATTCGGCCGACAGGAGCCACTCCTTGATGGTGGCCATCAGGCCGCGCTTGAGAAGCACCGGACGGTCCACCTCGCCCACCGCCTCCAGCAGGGCGAAATTCTGCATGTTGCGCGCGCCGATCTGCAACACGTCGGCGTAGCGGGCCACCAGCTCCACCTCGCTGGCGCGCAGGACCTCGGTCACCACCGGCAGGCCGGTCAGCTCCCGGGCCTCGGCCAGGTGCTTGAGGCCCTCCTCGCCCAGCCCCCGGAAGGAATAGGGCGAGGTGCGGGGCTTGAAGGCCCCTCCCCGCAGCCCGGCCGCCCCCAGGGGGGCCAGGGCGGCGGCCGCCTCCAGGATGCCGGCCCGCGACTCCACCGCGCAGGGGCCGGCCACCACCGCCACCCCGGGGCCGCCGACCTGGCACCTGCCCAGGCGCACCTGGCTGGTCTCGGGCCGGAACCCGCGCGAGACCAGCTTCCAGGAGCTTTCGAAGGTGTTGATCTCCTCCACCTCCTCGCGGTCGGCCAGGCTGGCGATGATCTCCTGGGCCAGGGCCCGGCTGATCTCCTCCACCACCCCCAGCACCACCCGGGGCCCCGGGGAGATGATGCGCGGCTCCAGGCCGTATTCCCGCAACTGGGCGATGACCTGGGCCACCTCGGCCTTCTGGCAGCCCTCACGCATGGCGATTACCATATCCCGTCCTCCCCCGCCAGCCCCGGCCCGGCCGCGGCCCGGACCTGACGGTCAATAGCATACCTCACCCGAAGCCATGCCCGGTCCCGGGCGCTGGGGGCCATCAGGCCCCGGCGACATACATCTCCAGGAAATTGCGGAAGATCAGCTTGCCCGGCTCGGTGGCGATGGACTCGGGGTGGAACTGGAGACCCTCCAGCTTCAGCTCCGGGGCGCGCAGGCCCATCACCTCGCCCTCCAGGGTGTAGGCCGAGACGGTCAGCGGCGGACGCAGGCTGGACTCGGCCACGATCAGGGAGTGGTAGCGCGCGGCCCGGAAGGGGTTGCGCAGGCCCCGCAGCAGCCCCTGGCCGTCGTGGAAGACCTCGCTGGTCTTGCCGTGCACCGGCTGGCGGGCCCGCTCCACCCGGCCGCCCAGGACATGGCCGATGGCCTGGTGGCCCAGGCAGACCCCCAGGATGGGGAAGCGGCCGGCGTGGCGCTCGATCAACGGGCAGGTGATGCCGGCGTCCTCGGGCCGCCCCGGGCCGGGGGAGATGACCACCGCCGCCGGGTTGAGGCGCTCCACCTCCGCGAGGGTGATGGCGTCGTTGCGCGCCACCTTGAGCTCCTGGCCCAGCTCGCCCAGGGCCTGGACGATGTTGTAGGTGAAGGAGTCGTAGTTGTCGATGACCAGTATCATAGCAATCCCTCCGCCGCCGCCTTGAGCGCGGCCAGGCCCTGGGCGGCCTTGTGGTGGATCTCTTGGTATTCCATCTCCGGCAGGCTGTCGGCCACGATGCCCGCCCCGGCCTGCACCGTCACCTTGCCGCCGGGCTCGAACTGGAGCATGCGGATGGCGATGCAGGTGTCCATCTGGGCCCCGGGGCCGAAGAAACCCACCGCCCCGGCGTAGGGCCCCCGGGGCCGGCCCTCCAGCTCGGTGATGATCTCCATGGCCCGCACCTTGGGCGCGCCGGAGACGGTCCCGGCCGGGAAGCCGGCGATCAGGGCGTCCCAGGGGTCCAGGCCCGGGGCCAGACGGCCGGCCACCGCGCTGACGATGTGCATCACGTGGCTGTAGCGCTCCACGATCATGTAGGGATCGACCTTGACCGAGCCGAAGACGCTGACCCGGCCCACGTCGTTGCGGGCCAGGTCCACCAGCATCACGTGCTCGGCGCACTCCTTCTCCGAGGCCAGCATCTCCCGCTCCAGGGCCAGGTCGGTGGCGGGATCGGCCCCCCGGTGGCGGGTGCCGGCGATGGGGCGCACGTACATCATTCCGCCTTGCAGGCGCACCAGGGTCTCGGGCGAGGCCCCCACCAGGGTGCAGTCGGCCAGGCGCAGGAAGAACATGTAGGGCGAGGGGCTCTTGACCCGGAGCCAGCGGTAGGCGGCCAGGGGGTCCAGGTCGGTGGTGCCGCTGAAGCGGTCGGAGAGCACCACCTGGAAGATGTCGCCGGCCAGGATATGCTCCTTGGCCCGCTCCACCGCCGGGATCAGGCGCTCCCGGGGCGGGGGGGTGATGGTCAGCGAGGCCTTGCGGGGCCTGAGGTTGAGGGGCTGGTCCAGGGCGGCGCGCATGGCGGCCAGCTTGGCCTGGGCCTCGGCCGCCGTGGGGGCGATGGCCACCAGGTGCAGCAGGCGGCGCAGGTGGTCGAACACCGCGAACCGGCTGAAGAAAAGCAACTGGGCCACCGGCAGGTGGTGGGCCGGGGCCGGGGGCAGGCGCTCGATCAGGCGCACGGTCTCGAAGCCCAGGTAGCCGGCCAGGGAGCCCACCGCCGGCAGGGGGGGCAGGCCGGGGCAGACCAGCTCGGCCTGGGCCTGGCGGGCCAGGGCGAAGAACTCCGCCGCCGGCCGCGCCCGGTCCTCCCCCAAGCCGCTCAGGGTGGCCTGGTCGGTTCCCAGCACCAGGCGGGCCAGGGGGTCGTGGGCCACCACCGAGAAACGGCCCAGGTTCTCCACCGTCTCGCCGCTCTCCAGGAGCATGGCCTCGGGTTGGTTGCCGCAGAGCTTGACCAGGGCCGAGACCGGGGTTTCGGTGTCGGCCAAGAGTTCTTGTTGGGCGAAGGCCAGAGTGGTCATGGGTCACGTCCTCGCGCGAAAAAGAAAAGGCCCACCGCGCGCTGGCGGTGGGCCGGGATGGCTCCGGTCGGTCGGACCGACTCCTAGGGCATGCCTTCCCGCCCCCGCGCGCCGGCGCGCCACCAGCCGCCGCGCCAGGCGCGGAGGTCGCGGCCCGAGCGGGTCCGAGGCTGGTCAGGGGTGGTTTGGTTGCGCACGCCGAATCTCCCGGGGCGGTTGTGGTGGCCCGATCCTGACCCAAGTCTGCCCGAGCCGGCGGCGGCTGTCAAGGATTTTTGTATACAGGATACAATGAGCACGAGCTGGTTAATTCCTTCGGGCTAATCCTAGGCCAGAATGCGATTGGCCGCGCGGATGTCATGCCTGGTGGGACATCGTCCTGCGAGGTGGGACAAAAATGCCATCGGCCCCGGATTCCGAACCCGGAGCCGATGGCGCGCTCGCTGGCCTGGGAGGAGGCTCAGATCCGGCCCAGCCAGGGGGCGGCCAGGGGAACCGGGGCCTCGTCTTTGCCAGTTTGGTCGGTGATGACGGGCAACAGGGGCAGACGCTGGGGCCAATCGCCGGTCAGCAGGAAATGATCCAGCAAAAACGGCGGCGGAGAGATCATCACCGGCAGGGTGCTTCCATCGCAGAGCAGCATGGCGGGCCCTCCCTTTACTGCGCCCCACGGCGCGGACGGGGTTCTTGCCAATCTAAGCAGGCAAGATGTGTACCAAAGGCCTTTTCATCCCGCGGCAGGCGATAAGCACTTATTTTTTACTAGACGGTTTCTCCGACCAATCAACCCCAAGCTGTCATCAGGATTATTCCCCAACGTTCGGTCGGACCCTCCGGTCCGGAGCCGACGGACCCTGTCTCAATAATACCCCTCCACGATGCTGGCGCGCACCTGTTCCAACGCCATCAACGCCCGGCGGCGTTGCTCCCGCGGGCTGACCTCCACCAGCTCGGCCGCGAAGGCGTCCTTGTCCATGGCCTGGATCTGGCGCAGCTTCTCGCGCAGGGTGGTGGCCCAGCCGGTCGGGCCCAACAGGGTCGCGAAGGTCGTTTCATAGTTGGCCGCCACCTGGGTGGCGAAACCGGCCAGCTCCTTGATCCGGCCCTGCGGGCTGGCCCGCAGGTCCAACTGGTCCAGGGCGCGGGCCAGATTCTCGGTGGGGCGGGTGATGCGATCCTTGAGCGAGGGGCGCAGCAGGTCGGCCTGCAAGTCCAGGTAGCCCACCAGCTCGTTGTACTGGCCGATCACGTCGCGCAGGGCCCGGGTGATGGGCCCGGCCCCGGTCTCCACGCTGATGGTCGCCTCGCCGTCGCTGGCGTCCAGGATCCGGAGGCCGACCTGGCCTTGGTCCAGGCTGGTCTGGCCTTCGGCCAGGTCGACCAGGGCGCCGCCCAGGCTGACCCGGGCCGGTCGACCGGCAATGCTCCGGTTGAGTCCGTAGGTCTCCACCAGGGAGCCGTCCACGTCCTCCAGGCTGAAATCCACCCCCTGGCCGGCCCCGACGCCCTCCACCCGGAGGCGAAGGCCCCGGCCCAGGCGGCTGCCGGCGGCGATGCCGCCGTAGTCGCGCCCCACCTCCTCCACCGTGGCCAGGACCCGCGAGTCCACCCCGTTGATGGCCCGGGCCAGCCGGTTCAGCAGCTCCTCCTGGTCGTCGGCCGGGCCGCCGCCGCCGTTGTTGACCCGCACCTCCACCAGATGGGTTTCGCCGTCGATGGTCAGGTTGAAGGTGTGGACCCCATCGGGCAGGTCGGTGAGGGCGATGGGGTTCTGGGGGGCGGTGAGGATGGTCTGGACCTGGGCCGGCCAGCGCGCCTGGACCCCGTGCCAGGCCGGGGAGGTGGCCGCGGTGGTGGCCACGGCCGCCACCGCCTCGGGCTGGTCGCTCAGGGCGGTCACCTCCACGCCGGGCAGGTCGCCCTTGGGGATGGGCAGGCGGTCGATGGCCCGGGCCAGGGAGTCCACCCGGCGGCGCACCTCATCCATGACCCGGTCCTGCTCGGCTTGACGCAGGCTCAATGGCAACTGGCTAGCTTCACCAGAAAAATAGATGCCGCTGGCGGTCAGCCTGGGGGTGGGCTCCAGCTCGCGCGTGGAGGGGTGGCGGCCGGTGGGGGTCACCAAGAGGGGTTGGTCCTTGAGTCCCTGGTATTTGACCGTGATGCTCACGCCGCGCCCTTTCGCCGTCCCGGGGCCGCCATTGGCCAGCTTCGCCCATTAACGTTATCGGCCGGCGGGGGGTGGAACTTTAGGCCCGCGACAAGAGGCTGAGCAGGGGGTCCAGCTCCTCGGGCGGCGGCGGCAGGCCGGCCTTGACCCGGGCGATGCGCCAGGCCCCGGCCTCCACCCGCCGGGGTGGAATCTCCCCGGCCAAGGCCAAATCCACCAGTTGGTCCAGGGCGGTCAGGGCGAACCGCCAATTGCGGCAGACCAGCAGCAGGTCGCAGCCGGCCAGGTAGGCCCGCACCGCGGCGGTGGCCGGGTCCAGATCGGCCAGCACCGCCCCCATCTCCAGGTCGTCGCTCAGGACCAGACCGCCATAGCCCAGGCGCTGGCGCAGGAGCACCTGGATCACCTCCGCCGACAGCGAGGCGGGGTGGTCCGGGTCCAGGCGTTCATAGACCGCATGGCAGACCATCACCCCCGCCACCCCCTCCCGGATGGCGCGGCGGAAGGGGATCAACTCCAGGCTCTCCAGCGCGGCCAGGTCCAGGTCCACCCGGGGCCGGTCGCGGTGGGTGTCCAAGGTGGTGCGCCCCAGGCCGGGGAAATGCTTGGCGCAGGCCAGGCAGCCGGTGGCCTGCACGCCCCGGATGAAAGCCGCGCCCAGCTCGGCCACCCGCTCCGGGTCGCGGCCCAGGCTGCGCTGCTCCTGCACCCCTCCCTCCACGGCGTGGACATCCAGCACCGGGGCCAGATTCCAGTTGAAGCCGGCGGCCAACAGCTCCGCGCCCATGCGGGCGCCCTGGGCCCGGAGTCGCTCCGGGTCGCCGGCTTGGGCCAACTCGGGCAGACCAGGGCCGTCGGTGAAGGGGGCCTTGAGCCGGGCCACCACTCCGCCCTCCTGGTCCACCATCACCAGCAGCGGGGGGTGGCCGGCCTGGCGGGCGGCCCGATGCAACCGGACGTTCTGGGCCCAGACCTGGCGGGGGTTGTCGATGTTGCGGGCGAAGAGGATCACCCCGCCCAGGCCATGGACGGCCACCAACTCCTCGGCCTGGTCGGGGTCGTCGAAGCCCACCACCAGGGACTGGGCCAAGATCTGGCGCAGGCTCTCGCGGTTCATCGGTTTCGCTGGGGATGGAGTTCCAGGTAGCGCTTGCGCCCGCCGGGCGGGTTCTCGCCCCGGGCCAGGGCCTCGTCGTAGGCGTCCGGGTGATGGCTAGCGGCGTACTTCTGCTCGTAGCTGCGGAAGGTGGTATAGCCCTTGAAATCCAGACTGAAGGTCAGGGTGGAGCGCCAGTTTTCGTTGAACAGCACCGCCAATGGCACCTTCCACTCCACCCGCGCGCCGCCGCGGCTGGTGGTCGCCTCCACCCGGCTGTGGCCCAGGATCAGGGGTCGGGCGGTCTCCACCCGGCCCGGCAGGGTCACCGCGAATGTCAGATGGTGGCCGGCCAGGCTGCGGGCGCGCAGTTCGCGGGCGCGGCGGGCGGCCAGGTCCTCGACCTCGGGCTTGACCTGGCGCTTCTCCAGCTCCACCCCGGGCAACACCTCGCGGTCGGGCAGATCACCCTCGGCCATCTCCATGGTGGCGGTCAGGCGATAGGCGTAGTCGCCCAGCCCCACGATTCCGGTGCCGATCTCGTCCAACCGGATGATCATCCGCCGGGCGGCCAGGTCATCCAGAAAGTCGAAAGAGGTCTGCTCGCGCACCGTCAGGCGGCCGTCGCGCTCCGCGCGCTCGCGGGTGGGCACCGGCAGCACGATGGTGTCCAGATGGGCGATGTCCTGGCCGGAAGCCGCCTCCACCGGCAGATCCAGGCTCACCTCCAGGGTTCCCCGGCCGGTCTCGGCCAAGGACAGATCCACGCTGTAGTCGAAACAACCACCTAGGCCGGCCAGCAGGCAGCCTCCCAGCAGCCAGCCGGTGGTCCACTTGATCCATGCCTGGGACATTTCGCCTCCCCGGCCCCCGGGGGCCCGTCCGCGCCTGCCCACCATCATGACCGGGGCCGGGGCGGCGGTCAAGACCAGGCCGGCCGCCCGACCTGGCAACCGGGGCCAGGTTGTGCTAACTTTCCAGTCCAGTTAACAAAAGGTGACCGCCCATGCACGCCATGGTTCTGGCCGCCGGGCTGGGCGCCCGCCTCAGGCCCCTGACCGACCGCCGTCCCAAATGCCTGATGCCGGTGATGAACCGCCCCCTGCTGGGCTGGTGGCTGGATCGCCTGGCGACCCTCGGGGTGGACCAGACGGTGGTCAACACCCATCACCTGGCCCCCCAGGTGCGGGCCTGGCTGGCCGAATTCCGTGCAGCCGGCCTGGCGGTGCGGGAGAGCCACGAACCAGCGCTTCTGGGCACCGGAGGGGGGCTGGTGGCGGCCCGGGAGGCCCTGGGTCCGGAGCCCTTCCTGCTGGTCAACGCCGACGTGCTGGCGGCCGATGATCTGCGCCCCCTCCTGACCCGGCGGGCGGAGGAGGACGCCATCGCGGTGCTGGGCCTGGTGAACGACCCCCGCTTCAACACCGTGGCCCTGGACCAGGCAGACCGGGTGCTGGGCTTCAAGGGCCAAGCCCTGCCGGCCGAGCCGGCCCGGTGGCGGACCTACGCCGGACTGGCCGCGTTGCACCCCGATCTGCTAGATTATCTGCCATCCATGGGTTTCAGCACCCTGGTGGAGGGCCTGAGCGCCGCCTTGGCCGCCGGCCGGCGGGTCCTGGGCCTGGCCCTGCCCGGCTTCTGGGACGACCTGGGCACCCCGGAGCACCTGTTGGGCCTGCACCGCCGGCTGCTGGAGGACCCGCCTGATGGGCTCCGGGACCTGGCCGCGGCCGGACCTCTGGTCCGGGGAGAAGGCTCCCAGGTCGATCCCACCGCCCGGACCGAGGGCTTCTGCGTGCTGGGGCCAACCGCCCGCCTGGAGGCCGGGGCCTATGTCCGCAACAGCCTGCTGCTGCCCGGGGCGGTGGTCGCAACCGGGGCCCGGGTCTGCGACGCGATCCTGGGCGACGGCTTCCTGGCCCGGGGTGAGATCATGGGAGGGGCCCATGCCTGAACATGACCACGACGTCTTAGCCGCCTGGGCTCGGTCGGTTTGGCCGGGGGGAGACCCCGGTCCGCTGACGGCCGAGGTCATCACCCCGGATGGCTCCAGCCGGCGATTCCTGCGCCTTAGCGTCAATGATTCAAGCCTGGTGGCCATGGCCAACCCCGACCACCCGCCCGAGAACCGGGCCTGGTTGGGTCTGGCCCGGCACCTGGGCGCCCTGGGCCTGCCGGTGGCCCGGGTGGTGGCCGCCGACCTGGAGGGCGGACGCTTCCTGATGGAGGACCTGGGTCGCGCCAGCCTGCAACAGGCGGCGCTGGCCGTCGGTGATGACCAGGAGGCCCTGGCCCGGCTTTACGAGCCGGTGCTGGCCATGCTGGCCCGGATGCAGGCCAGCGCCGCCCGCGACCTGGACGCCTCGCTGTGCTTCGACGGACTCCGCCTGGACGGCCAGTTCCTTTTCGCCCGCGAGGCCAGCTATTTCCTGACCCAGTTCGTCAGCGGAGCCTGCGGCCTGGGTCCGGAGACCTGGCCGGCCAACCTGGTGGACGAGCTGCGCGAACTGGCGCGTCTGGCCGGCCGGGCCCGCCCCGAGGGCTTCACCCACCGCGACTTCCAGAGCCGCAACCTCATCCACCAGGACGGCCGGTTGGGTCTGGTGGATTTCCAAGGCGGCCGCCTGGGCCCGGCCCAGTACGACCTGGCCTCGCTGGTCCACGATCCCTACGTGGACCTGCCCTGGGAGCTGCGCCGGCGCCTGGTGGAGCGCTATCTGGCCATCCGCGCGTCCCTGGGCGGCCTGGACCCGGAGCGTTTCTTGGCCGGTTGGCCCTACGTGGCCCTCTCGCGGATCATGCAGGCCCTGGGGGCCTACGCCTTCCTCTGCCGCGAACGGGGCCGGACCCATTTCGCGCCCTACGCCGCCCCGGCCCTGGCCACCCTGCGCCGTCTGGCCGCCGCGCCGGAGCTGGCCTCCTTTCCGGCCCTGGGCCGGCTTTTGGATCTGATTCCCGCCAACCTGCCCGCCGAGGCCCTGCGGCCCCGAAAGGACAACGCCGCATGACCCCCATCGTGGCCATCGTGGGCCGGCCCAATACCGGCAAATCCACCCTTTTCAATCGCTTGACCCGCAGTCGCCAGGCCCTGGTGGACGACCTGCCCGGGGTCACCCGCGATCGCCTCTACGGGGTGGTGGTCCATGACGACCGGCGCTTCAACCTGATCGACACCGGCGGCTTCGATCCCCCGGCCGACCAGGCCTTCGCCGCCGAGGTCCACGCCCAGATCGAGCTGGCCCTGGCCGAGGCCGATCTGGTGCTTTTCCTGGCCGACGGCAAGGCCGGTCTCTCCCCGGCCGACCAGGAGGTGGCCCGCCGCCTGCGCCGGGTGGACAAGCCGGTGATCTACGCGGTCAACAAGGTGGACGGGGCCGAGAAGGAGGACGCGGCCCAGGAGTTCCAGGCCCTGGGGGTGGAGCGGCTGCATTTTGTCAGCGCCGCCCACGGCTACGGCATCCGTGACCTGCTGGAGGACATCCTGGACCATCTGCCGCCCGCGGAGGAGCCCGAGGCCCTGGCCGAGGGCGATCAGCCGCCCGCCCCGCCGGTGCGGGTGGCCCTGCTGGGCCGGCCCAACGTGGGCAAGTCCAGCCTGCTCAACGCCCTGGTGGGCGGACCCCGGGTGGTGGTCAGCGACGTTCCCGGCACCACCCGCGACGCCATCGACACCCCCATCACCCGCGACGGCCAGCAGTACGTGCTGATCGACACCGCCGGCATCCGCCGTCAGGGCCGGGTGGACCGGGGCCTGGAAAAGGCCGGGGTCTTCCGCTCCCTGCGCGCGGTGGAACGCAGCCACGTGGTGGTGGCGGTCATCGACGCCGACGCCGGCCTGGCCGACCAGGATCTGCGTCTGGTGGGCCAGGCCATCGCCGCCCAGCGCGCCCTGATCGTGGCCCTGAACAAGTGGGACCTCTTGGCCCGGCGGCCCGAGGCCCAAAAGGCCATGGACGCGGCGGTGCAACGCATCGCCAAGATCGCGCCCTGGGCCCCGGTGCTCAAGCTCAGCGCCAAGACCGGCCGGGGGGTGGACAAGCTGTTGCCGCTGGTGGACCAGGTTTATGAGGAGTATGGCGCCAGGATGGGCACCTCGCCCCTGAATCAGGCCCTGGAGGCCCTGACCGAGCGCCATCATCCACCAATGGTCAAGGGCCGCCGGATCAAGTTTTTCTACGCCACCCAGGTGGGGGTGCGGCCGCCCCGGGTGGTGGCCTTTGTCAACGACCCGGAGGCGGTGCATTTTTCCTACCGCCGCTATCTGCTTAATGGTCTGCGCGAGGCCATGGGCCTGACCAAGGCCCCCCTGGTGCTGGAGTTCAGGGCCCGGACCGGCCGCCGCGAGCGCGGGGCCCGCACTTGACAACTTATGGTCATCCGGTTACTTTTTAGCACTCTATTGGCCTGTTTTAGCGGGGGTCGAGCATGTTGTCGATAGCTGGCGCCAGCCTGAAGAACTCCCTAGCCGTGATCGAGGCCTTTGGCCAGAGCGGGCTGCCGCAGGTGGTCCAGGCGGCCAGCGTCATCGCCCAGGGCTTTGCCCAGGGCAACAAACTAATGGCCTTCGGCAACGGCGGCTCGGCCGCCGACGCCCAGCACCTGGCCGGAGAACTGGTCAACCGATTCCAGATGGAGCGTCCCAACCTGCCCGCCCTGGCGCTCACCACCGACACCTGCGTACTGACCGCCATCGGCAACGACTATTCCTACGACGAGATCTTCTCCCGCCAGATCAAGGCCCTGGGCAACCCGGGCGACCTGGCCCTGGCCATCAGCACCAGCGGCCGCTCGCCCAACGTGATCAAGGCCCTGGCCGCCGCCCGAGACAAGGGCCTGGTCACCCTGGGTCTCACCGGCCGCGAGGGCGGCGACATGTCCGGTCTGTGCCAATACCTGATCCGAGTGCCCAGCGACGACACTCCCCGCATCCAGGAAGTTCACGCCTTGATCATCCACATCATCTGCGAGTTGGTGGATCTAAACCTCTTCGGACGCTCTAAATGAAACCCACTCCCATCGACCTGAACGCCCTGCGTCTGACCGACCTGGACGTCAGGCAGTCCAAGGTCCAAAGCGCCATGCTGGGCAAACCCTGGCAGGCCGGCGGCGGCTTCCGCGACTTCGTCAACCGCCTTCCCCGGGTGCTGGCCGCCGAGGACCTGCGCGCGGTGGCCGACGCCATGGTCGCCGCCCGGCGGGCCGGCCGCCCGGTGATCCTGGCCATGGGCGCCCATGTGATCAAGGTCGGCCTCTCCCCCCTGCTCATCGACGCCATGGACCGCGGCATCATCACCGGCCTGGCCCTGAACGGGGCCGGCATGGTCCACGACGTGGAGATGGCCTTGGCCGGCCGCACCAGCGAGGACGTGGCCGAGGCCCTGGCCGACGGCAGCTTCGGCACCGCCCGCCAGACCGGCGAGTTCATCAACCGCGCCGTGGCCGCCGAGCCCGCCCTGGGCCT
>JAIWNN010000019.1 GCA_020216805.1 Desulfarculus sp.
GCGGGGCGTGGCTTAACCAGTTGAAAAAACCGGTTGATTTATGGTGCGCCCGGGGTGATTCGAACACCCGGCCTACGGATTCGTAGTCCGGCGCTCTGTCCAGCTGAGCTACGGGCGCGTTGGTGTGCCGCGTGGCAGCGACAGCAGCCAATTATAACAAAAAAGTCTGAGCCGGCAACATAAGGGTTGGTCATTGCCGCGGGAGGGGATGGGCGCCTGGTTTGTGGGCGCGGGCATATCTCCCAGGCAACCTGCCCGGCGACCCGCGAAAAGGGCTGCACCAGCAGCGCGGGGCCGTGGTCAGGCGGGAGAGTCGGCCGGTAATTCCGATGCCTGCTTCACGGATTCCCCCCTGGCGGCCTCCTGCGTTGCATTATGGAAAGACCTGTTCCAATATGAAGATGATCTGCGGTCCGCCCTGGGATCAAGTCCATGTGTAACCTGAAGGAGTCTGGAGTGCAAGTATTCGGCTTGCGATGCTTATCGCTCCTGTTGGCGCTTTTGGTGTTGGGGTGTGCATCCTATCAGCCCATAACTTACGACTCGGTCAAACGCGAATTCGCTCCATCGGGCGGCCGAGTCGGCGGTGGGGAGTCCAGGACGAGCCTAACCCAGACCGGTGAAGGTCCCGCGCGCGACTGGAGCCGGCCTCTCTCCCTGGCCGAGGCGGTGCGCCTGGCCCTGGTCCACAATCCCGAGCAGGAGATGGCCTGGCAGCGGGTGCGCCAGGCCGAGGCCATGCTGGACCAGTCCCTGGCCGCCTTCCTGCCCATGATCAGCCTCTACACCGAATACGCCCGGGGCGACGTCCCCTCGGGCTACCTGTTCAAGACCATCGACCAGCGTTTGTTGCCGCCCAACACCAACTTCAACGATCCCGGCACCTTCCAGAACTGGGAGAGCGGAGCGCGGGTGCGCTGGAACCTTTTCCGGGGCGGGCAGGACTACCTGCGCCGGCGCATGGCCGCCGAGGGTCTGGAAATGGGCCGCCTGGACCGGGCCACCCTCAACAACACCCTGACCGCCTCGGTGATCAAGGGCTATTACAACTGCCTGGCCGCGGCCGACATGGTGGCCATCAGCCGCCAGGCGGTGCAGAGCGTGGAGGCCCAACTGCGCCAGACCCAGGTGCGCTACGAGGGGGGTGGGGCGCTGAAGAGCGATGTCCTGTCCCTGAAGGTCCGCCTGGCCCAGGCCCGGGAGGACCTGGTGCGCAGCGAGAACGGCCAGCGTCTGGCCCTGGCCGCCCTGGCCAACCTCCTGGGGGCCGACCCGGACACCAACCTGGTCCTGGTGGGCGATGAGAGGGCCGAGCCCCGGGTGCCCCGGGAGTACGCCCAGGGGGTGCTGGAGGCCATGCACCGGCGGCCGGAGTTGGCCAAGGTCCGCCACCAGGTGGTGAGCGCGCGCCTGGCCCTGGCCGCGGCCCGGGCCGAATACCTGCCGCGGGTGGACGCCCAGGGCGGCGTGTTCTGGGACGACCCCCTGGCCCAATACTCCGGCGAGCGCACCAACTGGAGCGCCGGGGCGGTGGCCAGTTGGGATGTCTTCACCGGGCTGTCCACCCTGCGCGAGACCGACAAGGCCCGCGCGGCGCTCAGGGAGGTCCTGGCCGCCGACCGCCAGGCCGCCCTGGGGGTGCAACTGGACGTGAAGGGGGCCTACCTCAACCTGGCCGAGGCCCTGGCCCGCCTGGAGGTGAGCCGGGCCAGCGTGGACCAGGCCAGCGAGTCGCTGAAGCTGGTGAGCGAGCAATACCAGGGCGGGGCGGCGGACGTGACCCGCTACCTGGACACCGAGTTGAACCTCAGCTCGGCCCGGGCCCGCCAGGCGGCGGCCCGCCACGACGCCCGCAAGGCCAGGGCGGACGTGGCCCGGGCCTTGGGCATGTTCTGCGACCCGGAGAAGTTGGAGTGGGCAGGCCATGAGTAAGGCTAGGCTGGGTTGGCTGACCTGGGTCGGAGGGCTGGGGGCCCTGGCCCTGATCGTGCTCTACAGCGCCGGGGTGCTGACCACCGGCAAGATCTCCCCTGGGCGCGAGTCCGCCCCGGCCGCCGGCCCGGAACCCGCCCGGACCGCTCGGGCCAACCTGGTCCAGGTGCCGGAGAACTACGAGGCGGTGGGGACGGTGCGGCCCCTGAGCGAGATCACGGTGGAGGCCCAGGTGCCGGCTCGGGTGCAGAAGATCCTGGTGCGCGCCGGCCAAAGCGTGGCCCCGGGCGACCTGCTGGTCAGCCTGGACGACGCCCAGTACCGCGCCCGGCACGAGCAGGCCCGCCAGGGGCTCAACGCCGCCCTGGCCGCCCAGGACCGGGCCCGGGCCGAGTACCAGCGGGTGCAGCGTTTCGCCGCCTCCGAGGCCGCCACCCCCCAGGCCCTGGAGCAGGCCAAGGCCGCCTTCCTGGCGGCCGAGGCCGGGGTGGGCGCGGCCCGCAAGCAGGTGGAGGAGGCCGAGATCACCCTGGGCTACACCCAGGTGCGGGCTCCCCGGGCCGGCCAGGTGGTGCGCCGGATGGCCGAGCCCGGCGACCTGGCCCTGCCCGGACGGCCGCTGTTGGTGCTCCAGACCGGGGGCCAGTGGCGGCTGGAGGCCCTGGTGCGCGAGGGCCTGGTGGATTTGATCACTCCCGGGCGGGAGCTGATGGTGGCGGTGCCGTCCCTGGCCGGGGAGATCAAGGGCCGGGTGGAGGAGATCGTGCCCGCGGCCGACCCCCAAACCCGCAGCTTTTTGGTGAAAGTTGGCCTGGAGGACACCCCCGGTCTGCGGGCCGGCATGTTCGGCCGGCTTTTGGTGCCGGTGGGCCAGCGCCCGGCGGTGTTGGCGCCCCGGGCGGCGGTGGAGCGCGTCGGCCAGTTGGAGATGGTGCGGGTGCGCACGGCCCAGGGCTGGCGGCGGGTCTATGTGACCACCGGCCGGGTCAGCGGCGCCCAGGTGGAGGTGCTCTCGGGCCTCAAGGGCGGCGAGGAGATCGCCCTGGGCGGAGGCGGCGATGCCTGATCCCCGAGGCGAGCGGGGCGAGGCGCGGCTCAACTGGGTGGGCCGCATCGTGCGGGCCTTTCTCTCGGCCCGGCTGTCGGTGTTGTTCATCATCCTGGCCGCCTTGTTGGGCTTCTGGGCGGTGCAGTCCACCCCCCGCGAGGAAGAGCCCCAGATCGTGGTGCCCCTGGCCGACGTCTTCGTCCAGGCCCCCGGGGCCAGCGCCCAGGAGGTGGAGCAGCTGGTGGCCACCCCCCTGGAGCGCCTGCTCTGGCAGATCGACGGGGTGGAGCACGTCTACTCCATGTCGCGCCCCGGTCTGGCCATCGTCACGGTGCGCTTCTTCGTGGGCCAGGACCGCGAGCGCTCCCTGATCAAACTCCACAACAAGATCTCCATGAACCAGGACCTGGCCCCGGCCCTGGTCAAGGGCTGGGTGGTCAAGCCGGTGGAGATCGACGACGTGCCGATCCTGGCCATCACCTTGTATTCGGGCCGGCACGACGATCATGTCCTGCGCCGGGTGGGCGAGGAGGTCCTGGCCCGGTTGGCCGAGGTGCCCGACGTCTCGCGCACCCAGGTGGTGGGCGGCCGCCAGCGCGAGGTGCGGGTGGAGCTGGACCCGGTGCGCCTGGCCGGCTTCGGCCTGGGGCCTTTGGCGGTGCGCCAGGCCTTGGCCGGGGCCGACGTGGCGGTGCTGGCCGGGAGCCTGGACCAGGCCGACCGCAGCTACAACCTGCATGCCGACAGCTTCCTGGCCAGCGCCCGCGAGGTGGCCGAGCTGGTGGTGGGGGTCCACCAGGGACGGCCGGTGTATCTGCGCGACGTGGCCGAGGTGCTGGACGGCCCCCAGGAGGCGGTTGGCTACTCGCGCCTGGGATTCTCCTGGCGCGAGCAGCGGGAGCGGGGCGTTTCGGCACCGGCCGAGGGCTATCCGGCGGTGACCCTGGCCCTGGCCAAGAAGAAGGGGACCAACGCGGTGCGGGTGGCCGAGGCGGCCTTGGCGCGCCTGGAGGAGCTCAGGGCCGAGGTGATCCCGGACGGGGTAGAACTGCGGGTGACGCGCAATTATGGCCAGACCGCCCAGCACAAGAGCGACGAACTGATCCACGAACTCTTTTTCGCGGTGCTGACGGTGGTGGTGCTGCTGGCGCTGACCCTGGGCTGGCGCGAGGCCCTGGTGGTGGCCCTGTCGGTGCCCCTGTCTTTCGCCCTGGCCTTGTTCGTCAATCACCTGCTGGGCTACACCATCAACCGGGTGACGATGTTCGCCCTGATCCTGTCCCTGGGCCTGGTGGTGGACGACCCCATCATCAACGTGGACAACATCCAGCGCCACATCATCCTGGGCCGCCGCCGGCCCCGGGAGGCCACCCTGGAGGCGGTGCAGGAGGTGCTGCCGCCGGTGATCATGTCCACCCTGACCATCGTGGTGGCCTTCCTGCCCATGTTCTTCATCACCGGCATGATGGGTCCCTACATGGCCCCCATGGCGGCCAACGTGCCCCTGGCGGTGGGCTTTTCCATGGTCTGCGCCCTGACCGTGGTGCCCTGGCTCTGCCATCTGCTGCTCAAGCACCGCGCCCCGGGGTGGGGCGGGGCGGCCGGTCCGGGCGGGGCCGAGCCTCAAGACCCCACCCCGGACTGGCTCCGGCGGGGCTACGCCCGGGTGCTGGGGCCGTTCCTGGAGCACCGCGCCTGGCGTTGGGGCCTGGCCGGGGGGGTGACCGGGCTGCTGCTCATGTCCCTGGCCCTGGTGCCCCTACGCCAGGTGCCGCTGAAGCTTTTGCCCTTTGACAACAAGAACGAGCTGCAACTGGTGCTGGACCTGCCCGAGGGGACCACCCTGGAGACCAGCGATCGGGCGGTGCGGGCCTTCGAGGACTACCTGGCCGGGGTGCCGGAGGTCACGGATTTCGTCAGCTACACCGGCCTGGCCTCGCCCATGGACTTCAACGGCCTGGTGCGACACTACTATCTGCGCCAGGGCGGCCACGTGGCCGAGGTGCGGGTGAATCTGTTGCCCAAGGAGCGCCGCAGCCAGCAGAGCCACGCCATCGCCCTGCGCCTGCGCGACGACCTGACCGCCATCGCCCGGGCGCACGGGGTGAACCTCAAGATCGTGGAGACCCCGCCGGGACCGCCGGTGCTGGCCACGGTGGTGGCCGAGGTCTACGGCCCGCCGGAGTTGTCCTACCCCGAGCTGTTGGCCGCGGCCAGGGACCTGACCGCCCGCCTGGCGGCCGAGCCCCTGGTGGTGGACGTGGACGACTCCGGCGAGGCCGAGCGCCCGCGCCTGGACTTCGCCCTGGACAAGGAAAAGGCGGCCCTGCACGGGGTGCCGGCCCAGGCCGTGGCCGCCAGCCTGCGCCTGGCCCTCAGCGGCGAGGTGGCCGCCACGGTCCACGCCCCCGGCGAACGCCAGGCTTTGCCGGTGCGCCTGGTGCTGCCCCGCGTCTGGCGCTCCAGCCCGGCCGGCCTGGGCCACCTGCCCCTGAACACCGCCGCCGGCCCCACGGTGCCCCTGGCCGAGCTGGGCCAGTTCACCAGCCAACCCGAGGAGCAGCCCATCCTGCACAAGGACCTGAAGCGGGTGGTTTTCGCCTACGCCGAGACCGCCGGCCGGGCCCCGGCCGAGGTGGTGTTGGCCCTGCAGCGTCAACTGGAGGACCAGCCCTTGCCCCACCGGGCCTGGGCCGACTGGGTGGGCGAGGGCGAGTGGCAGATCACGGTGCAGGTCTTCCGCGACCTGGGCCTGGCCTTCGCCGCCGCCCTGGTGGGCATCTACATCCTGCTGGTGGTGCAGACCAACTCCTTCCTGTTGCCCGGCCTGCTGATGCTGGCCATCCCCCTGACCTTGATCGGCATCCTGCCCGGCTTCTGGCTGCTTAACCTGGCGGCCGCCGGCAGCGTGGGCGGCTATCCCGACCCCACCTTCTTCACCGCCACCAGCATGATCGGCATGATCGCCCTGGGCGGCATCGTCATCCGCAACTCGGTGGTTTTGATCGACTTCGTGCAGGAATCGGTGGAGCGGGGCCTGGCCCTCGAGGCGGCCCTGCTGGAGAGCGGGGCGGTGCGCCTGCGCCCGATCCTGCTCACCGCCATGACCACCGCCCTGGGGGCCTGGCCCATCACCCTGGACCCCATCTTCTCCGGTCTGGCCTGGGCCCTGATCTTCGGGCTGTTCGCCTCCACCGCCTTCACCCTGCTGGTGATCCCGGTCAGCTACTATGCCTTCTACGCCAAAAGCGGCGGCGGTCGCATGACCGAGTGAACCATCATTTCGCGCGTCCGCGAACCGATTTCGCTCCCGGAGGTGAGTTGGCCATCACGGCGAATAAAGGTGTTTTTCCCCGTACGGCCTAATCCGCCGGGCGCGTTGACACCCCACCCGGCCTAGGTTATAAGGGGATACGGTCGCGCCCGGGGGGCGAGAGGAAGGGCCGTCGGGGTGGACGAACAATATCAAGAGCGCTCCTACCGGGTGGACTGCGGGGCCAGGGGGTTGACGGCCTTCACCGCCCGGGTCAAGGAGACCGATCTCTGGATTCGGGCCACGGCCGACCTCGGTCAGCGGGCGGTGGAGAGCATCCTTGATCATCGCCGCGGGCTGGAGGCCTATGTTCGGGAGCACCCCGATTTTCTCGTCGCTTTGACCCCCCTGCCCATGGATCCCCTGGCTCCGCCCCTGGTGCGGGCCATGCTGGCTGCCGGCCAGGCCGCCGGGGTGGGGCCCATGGCCGCGGTGGCCGGAGCCGTCGCCCAGGCCGTGGCCGGGGACCTTTTGACCTGGTCGCCCCAGGTGGTGGTGGAAAACGGCGGCGACGTGTACCTGGCCCTGGCCGGGGAGGCGACGGTGGGTCTCTGGGCCGGGGACTCGCCCATCTCCGGACGGGTGGGGCTGCGCATCCCGGCGGAGCAAATGCCCATCGCGGTCTGCACCAGCTCCGGCACGGTGGGGCATTCCCTATCCCTGGGCCGGGCCGACGCGGCCACCATCCTGGCCAGGGACGCCGCCCTGGCCGACGCCGCGGCCACCGCCCTGGGCAACCGGGTGCGAGGGCCGGACGACCTGGCGCAAGCCCTGGACTGGGCCCAGGGGGTGCCGGGAGTGCTGGGGGCGCTGGCGGTCAAGGGTTCGCGGTTGGCGGCCTGGGGAGAAGTGGAGTTGGTCCGCCTCTGAGGTCCGGGCCGAGTCGCATCAGGGGCGCGGGAGAAGGCATGACACGCATCGGCGTCATCAGCGACACCCACCTGCGCGGTTGCGACCCCGAGCTGACCCAGCGCCTGGCCGGGCCCTTCGCCGGGGTGGACATGATCCTGCACGCCGGCGATCTGGTGAACCTCGGGGTGCTGGATTGCCTGGAGGCCCCGGTGGTGATCGCGGTGGCCGGCAACATGGACGACTACGCCGTGGTCCAGGAGCTGCCCGCCAAGCGGATCGTGGAGGTGGAAGGCAAGCGCATCGGTTTGATCCACGGCTGGGGTCCGCCGGTGGGTTTGGCGGACCGGGTGGCGGCGGAGTTCAACGGGGTGGACTGCGTGGTCTTCGGCCACAGTCACCGACCCATGAACACCAAGAAGAGGGGGGTTCTCTTGTTCAACCCCGGCTCGGTGGGGCGCGGCCTGATCGGCAGCGGCACCGTGGGCCTGTTGACCGTGGATCAGGAGATCAAGGGCGAGATCATCAAGCTCTAGCGCCCGCCCGGCGCCCCCCGCAGCGGAGCTTGCAGGACATCCGGGTCAGGCAACCTGGCCCCGACCATGAACAATCGGGAGGCACGATGGAAGCCCTGTGGGCCCCTTGGCGCATGAGCTATATCCTGGGCGAAGAGAAACCCGCCGGCTGCATCTTCTGCCTGGCGGTGGACGGCGTGGGGTGCGACGATCTGGTGCTGGGCGTGGGCCGGACCTGCCTGGCCATGATGAATAAGTATCCGTACAATAACGGTCATGTGCTGATCGCGCCCAAGCGCCACGTGCCCGATCTGGCCGCCCTGGACGAGGCCGAGCAGACGGACTTGATGTTCAACGTGCGCCTGGCCACCCTGGCCCTCAAGGAATTGATGAACCCCGACGGCTTCAATGTGGGTCTCAACTTGGGGCGGGCGGCCGGGGCCGGCATCGAGGAGCACCTGCATTTCCACGTGGTGCCGCGCTGGAACGGCGACACCAATTTCATGACCGTCCTGGGCGAGGTGCGTTCGGTGCCAGAGCACATCCGGGCCACCCACGCCAAATTGCGACCGTTTTTCGCCAAGATGCGCTGAGGCCATGATGGTGCCCCTCCCGGGGGCGAAGCGCTGGGCCTGTAGCTAAGGAGAGGCGATGAGCTACCTGAAGGCGATTCTCTTGTCAGCCGTGGTGGCGGTGGCCATCATCTTCATGGTCCAGAACATGGAGGCCTTGAGCCAACCCCTGGCCATCCACCTTAACCTGCTTTTTGTCCAGTTCGAGTCCGCGCCTTATGCCACCTATCTTGTGATATTGCTAGCTTTTTTTGTGGGGCTCCTGGCCGCCAGCCTGCTGGGACTGGTGGAGCGCTACCGTCTGCGCCGCGACATCAAGACCTTGAACAAGGAGATCGCCGGCCTCAATCAGGAGCTTAGCTCCCTACGCAACCTGCCCATCACCGGCGAGCCAGCCAACCAACCCAACAATCGCCGTTTGCCCGAGGCCGAGGAGCAGGCGCTATAATGAAACCAGCAGCGCCTTGACCACCCAGCTAGGATCGGCCCATGGATACGCCCCTGTTCTCCGTGTTCGACCACACCCTGACCCTTGGTCAGGCCGTCGTTTTGATCACGATTCTCCTGGCCGGCCTGTTGCTGGGCTGGCTGTTGGGCCGGTCCGGGGGGGGCAAGGCCAAGGCGACGGTGGTCAAACCCGCCGCGCGCAGCGCCTCCGATGACGCCTTCCTGAAGGGCGTCACCCACCTGATGGCCGACCACACCGACCAGGCCATCGAGGAGTTCACCCGCGCGGTGACCCTCAACTCCAACACCGTGGAAACCTACGTGGTGCTGGGCAATCTCTTTCGCCAGAAGGGGGAGATCGAGCGGGCGGTGCGCATCCGTCAGTCGATCATCGCCCGGCCCAACCTGACCCAGCCGGTGCGCCTGCAGGCCCTCTACGACCTGGGCCTGGACTACCGCAAGGGCGGACTGTTCAACCGGGCGGTGGAGTCATTCCAGGAAGTCCTGGCCGCCGACCCCAACCACACCGAGGCCAACCGCGAGCTGATCACCCTTTATGAGGAGATGCGGGACTGGGAAAAGGCCTTCGAGGCCCTGCGCCGCCAGGACAGACTCACCGGGCAGGATAGCCGCGCGGTGCTGGCCCACTACAAGACCGAACTAGGCAAGGAGTATGTCAGCGCCGGGCAGTTGGAACGGGCCGAGGAGGCCCTGGAGCTGGCTCTGAAGGTGCACAGGGGTTGCCTGGACGCCTACCTGCACCTGGGCGACCTGGAGCTGACCCGGGGCCGGGCCCGCAAGGCCCTGGGCACCTGGCGCAAGGCGGTGAAGCTGGCCCCCGCCCACGCCCACCTGGTCATCCGCCGCCTGTCCCAGGCCGCGCCCGGTCTGGGCGACAAGGCCCTGCGCGAGTTTTGCGACGAGATCGACACCGCCGAGGCGGACGTCAACACCCTCCAGGCCCTGGCCGAGAGCTACCATCATCTGGGCGATGACGCCAAGGCCTTGCAATTGCTGAATCTTGCCGTGGAGCGCTCCCCGCGCCACTTGGGGGTTCACCGCTTGCGCGGCCAGATCCTGCTGGCCAAGGGTCAGCGCGACCAAGCCCTGGCCGCCTATGGCGACCTGTTGGAGCAAATCGGCGGCAACGGCGACTCCTACCAATGCGGCCTTTGCGGATTCGTCTCCCATCAGCTCACCTGGAAGTGCCCCCGCTGCCACCAGTGGGATTCCATCTCCCCCTACCGCCCCACGACCTGAACACCCGCCGGGCGGCGCCCATCCTGGGTCGACGACGCATAAACCCTGGCCTGACGCCACGTTG
>JAIWNN010000020.1 GCA_020216805.1 Desulfarculus sp.
GTTGATATGTTATAGGGCCAGACAGGACCTCAAGGAGCCGGCCCCGGAAATGCCCTCCGCCGACCAGAACACCGCCCCCCGGGACACGACCACCCCTACGCCGGAGGTGATCTCCCCGCCGCCACGGGACACGCCCATGATGCGCCAGTACCTGGAGCTCAAGGAGCAGGTTCCGGACTGCATCCTGTTCTTTCGCATGGGCGATTTTTACGAGATGTTCCTGGAGGACGCCCTGGTGGCCAGCCGGGTGCTGTCCATCACCCTGACCACCCGCGACAAGGGCCAGGCCGACGCCATGCCCATGTGCGGGGTGCCCCACCACGCCATGGATCACTACCTGGCCCAGATGGTGGAGGCGGGCTTCAAGGTGGCGATCTGCGACCAGGTGGAGGATCCCAAACTGGCCAAGGGCCTGGTCAAGCGCCAGATCACCCGGGTGGTCAGTCCGGGCATGTTCACCGACCCCCAGCACCTGCCGGCCAAGGCCAACCGTTTCTTGGCCGCATTGTGTTTCGGCAAGGAGCGCACCGGCCTGGCCTATCTGGACCTGGCCAGCGGCGAGTTCCGAGCCGCCAGCCTGCCGGCGGGGCCCGCCTTGGCCGCCGAACTGGCCCGCCTGGAGCCGGCGGAGCTGGTGTTGGCCGAGAGCCAGGCCGGGCACCCGGCCCTGGCCGAATTGGGGCCGCCGGTCAGCGACCTGCCCCGCTCCCACCACGTCGGCCGGCCGCCCACTCCCCAGCAGGCCCGGGATCTGCTGGAGTCGCGCCTGGCCGAGGCCTGGGACGAGGAGGAGTTGCCAGCCTACCAGGCCGCGGCCATGGCCTGGTCGGTGGTGGCCGCCACCCAGCGCCAGGCCCCGGAACACCTGGAGCGCCTGGCCATCTACCAGGTCAAGAGCCATTTGTTGCTAGACGCCACCGCCCGGCGCAACCTGGAGCTGTTCCGCTCCCTCGCCGGCGGGGGCCGGGTCGGCTCGCTCATCGGCGCGGTGGACCAGACCCGCACCCCCATGGGTGGCCGTCTGCTGCGGGATTGGCTGGGGTTCCCGCTGCTGGACCTGGCGGCCATCGAGGCCCGCCACCAGGCGGTGGAGGAGCTGACCATGGCTCCTCTGACCATCACCGGTTTGCAAAACCTTCTCGACCAGTTGCCGGACATCCCCCGCCTGGTGGGCCGGGCCAGCCTGGGCCAGGCCACCCCCCGCGACCTGGGCGCCCTGCGCGACGCCCTGCGGCTCTTGCCCCGCCTGATGGCCGAAACCGCCGGTCTGACCGCGCCGCTGCTGGTCGAGCACCGGGCCCGGCTGGGCGGGCTGGAAAACCTGGCCCAGCGTCTGTCGGCTACCCTGACCGACTCGCCGCCAGCCAGCCTGGTCGAGGGCGGGGTGATCCGGGCCGGCGTGGACCCGGAGCTGGATCAGGTGCGAAGCCTGGCCGGATCGGGTAAGGACTGGATCGCGGCCTTGCAGGCCCAGTTGCGGGCCGAGACCGGCATCCCCTCCCTCAAGGTGGGGTTCAACAAGGTCTTCGGCTACTACATCGAGGTGACCAAGACCCACCTGGACAAGGTGCCGGAGAATTTTTATCGCAAGCAGACCCTGGCCACCGGTGAGCGCTACATCACCCCGGAGCTGAAGGAAAAGGAGGCGGCGGTGCTGGGGGCCGAGGAAAAGGCCCTGGAGCTGGAGAAGCGCCTGTTCGAGGGCCTGCGCCACCAGGTGGCGCTGCACAGCCGGCCGCTGCTGGAGGCCGCCCGGGCGGCAGCCACCTTGGACGTGCTGGCCGGCCTGGCCAGCCTGGCGCTATCCCGCGACTACACCCGTCCGAGCATGACCGAAAACGGTCCGATGGTGATCAGGGGCGGCCGCCACCCGGTGGTGGAGCGCATGCTGGCCGAGGGCGAGTTCGTGCCCAACGACGTCACCCTGGGCGGCGAGGACCAGGTGCTGATCATCACCGGCCCCAACATGGCCGGCAAGTCCACCATCCTGCGCCAGGTGGCCCTGATCGCGCTCCTGGCCCAGGCCGGGTCCTTCGTTCCGGCCCAGAGCGCCAGCCTGCCCTTGATCGACCGCATCTTCACCCGGGTGGGGGCCATGGACGACCTGGCCCGGGGGCGCTCCACCTTCATGGTGGAGATGACCGAGACCGCCCAGATCCTCAAGCAGGCCACTCCCCGCTCCCTGGTGGTGCTGGACGAGGTGGGCCGGGGCACCAGCACCTTCGACGGCATGTCCCTGGCCTGGGCGGTGGCCGAGCACTTGCACGATCTGGAAGGCGTGGGGGTCAAGACCCTCTTCGCCACCCACTATCACGAGTTGACCGACCTGGCCGCCAGCCATCCCCGGATCAAGAATTTCAACGTGGCGGTCAAGGAGTATCAGGGCGGAGTGGTGTTCCTACGCCGGCTGGTGCCAGGCGGGGTCAGCCGCTCCTACGGCTTGGCCGTGGCCCGCCTGGCCGGCCTGCCGGAACCGGTGTTGGAGCGAGCCCGAACCATCCTCCAGCGACTGGAGAAGGGCGGCCATCCCGCTCCCCCTCCCGCCCCGGACCACCGGCGGGGCGGCGGCCAACTGGACCTCTTCGCCCCGGGCGAGCACCCGGTAGTCAAGCGCCTGCGGGAGTTGGACCTGGACCAGCTCACCCCCCTGATGGCCCTCAATCTTCTGGACGAGTTGCAGCGTGAGGCCCTGGCCTAGCAACATTCCCTTTTTGGCCCTGCTCCTGGTCCTGGTCGGGCTGCTGGCGCCCTGGGCCGTCTCCCCGGTCGGGGCCCAGAGCGATCAGGCCCTTTATGAGCGGGCCCGTAAAGACTACCAATGGTTGGCCACCACCCCCCGGGGCAAGGTGGTGTATCAAAACTGGCAGAGCCTCTACGACCGTTTCGCCAGCATCTACACCGCCGACCCCTACGGCGAGTTGGCCCCGCAATGCCTGTGGTGGATGGGCCGGGTGCGGGCCGGGGCCTGGGAGCAGTTCCAGCGGCAGTCGGACTTCCTGGAGGCGGTGGATCTCTACCGCCGCTTCATCAACCATTTTCCCCGCTCGCGCCTGGCCGACGACGCCCAGTTCAACCTGGGCCGACTTTACGAACAGGCCGGGGACAAGCAGCAGGCCTATCTGGAATACCTGCGCCTGACCGTCAACCAGCCCAAGGGCGACATGCTTCCCCAGGCCAAGGCCCGGCTGGACGCTCTGGAAAAGGATCTGCGCCCCGCCGGAGGGAGCCGATCCGCCGCGGAGCCGGCCCAGCGCACCGGCCCGGAACCGGTGGCGGCCGCGCCGTCGCCAGATCCCGTCGCGTCCACCCCAGCGCCCCAGCCCGAGAGATCGACCGAACCCGCCGATCCGACCCTGGCCAGTCTGGGCGAGGTGCGGCACTGGTCCACCCCCAGCTACACCCGGGTGGTCCTGAGCCTGGACCGGCCGGTGCCCTACAGCACCAACCTGCTGCCGGCCGACAAGGACGCGGAAAAACCCCGGCGCTTGTACGTGGACCTGCGCGGGACCAGACTCAAAGGCCAGGTCAAGGAGACCCTGCCCATCGACGACGGTCTGCTTTCCGCGGCCCGAGCCGGCCAGTTCTCCGGAGACACGGTGCGGGTGGTCCTGGACATGAAGAACCTGATCTCCTACAAGATCTTCACCCTGGACAACCCGTTCCGGGTGGTGGTGGACTGCTTCGGCAAGGACCAGCCGGTGAAGGTCAAGACCGCCCAACGCGACAAGGCCGAGCCCAAGACCCCGGCCACCCGCTACACCAGCCGCGCCCACAAGGTGCCCCGGGGCCGGGCCGAGGCCGAGCCCCAGGGTCTGGGCCTGGCCGCTCAGTTGGGTCTGGGGGTCCGCCGGGTGGTGATCGATCCCGGTCACGGCGGCAAGGATCCGGGCACGGTCTGGCGGGGGATCAAGGAGAAGGATCTGACCCTGGACGTGGCCAAGCGGGTGGCCGAGAAGCTGCGCCGACAGGGTGGCCTGGAGGTACTGCTGACCCGCAGCCAGGACGTGACCCTACCCCTGGAGGACCGTACCGCCTTCGCCAACACCAAGGAGGCCGATCTGTTCATCAGCATCCACGTCAACGCCGCGCCCAGCACCAAGCTCAACGGGTTGGAGACCTATTTCCTGAACTTGGCGGCGGACGAGGAGTCGATGCGGGTGGCGGCGCGAGAGAACGCCACCAGCCAGCGCTCCATCAGCGACCTGCAGGTGATCCTCAAGGATCTGATGCTCAGTTCCAAGATCAACGAGTCCAACCGTCTGGCCCATGTCCTCCACCGTGAGCTCTTGAGCGGGGTGCGTCGGCATCACGAGGTGGATGACCTAAAGGTCAAGCAGGCCCCGTTCTATGTCCTGATCGGCGCGCGTATGCCGGCGGTGCTGACCGAGATCGGTTTTCTCACCAACCCCCATGAGCACCAGCGCCTGATCAATCCCGCCTATCGCGAGCTGCTGGCCGACGGCATCGCCCGGGGCGTGAACGCCTACGCCCAGCAGTTGCGGAGCGGGGCGGACCTAGGCGGGCCGCCCCAGGTGACGGCCCAGGCTCCGCCTCGGGTGGCGGACGGCGGCCGGCGCTAGGGCTTCGCCCCTCGCCGGTCACTGGCCCGGCTAGCGGTCGCCGAAGAAGGTGCCCAGGGCCCCGCTCAGGATCGAGCCCTCCTCCTTCTGCTGACCGCCGCCCTGCTTGGCGGCCGCGTAGATGCGGTCGGCCAGGCGCGACAGAGGCAGGGACTGCAGCCAGACGTGCCCCGGACCGGTCAGCCGGGCCATGAACAGGCCCTCGCCGCCGAAAAGCGCGGTCTTGATCCCGCCCACGAACTCCACGTCGTAATCCACCGATGGCTTGAGCGCCACCAGGCAGCCGGTGTCCACCTTCAGGATCTCGCCCGCCTTCAACTCGTATTCGAAGACCGTTCCCCCGGCGTGCAGAAAGACCCAGCCGTCACCCAACAGCCGCTGCATGATGAAGCCCTCGCCGCCGAAGAGCCCGGCCCCCAGCCGCTTCTGAAATGCGATCTCCAGGGCCACTCCCCGGGCGGCGCAGAGGAAGGAGTCCTTCTGGCAGATCAGCTCCCCGCCGATCTGCTTGAGGTGCAGGGGCAGGATCTTGCCGGCGTAGGGCGCGGCGAAGGCCACCCGCTCCTTGCCGCTGGGCGCGGAGTTGGTGAACAGGGTCATGAACAAGCTCTCGCCGGTGAGCAGGCGCTTGCCAGCCCCGAGCAGGTGGTCCAGGATGCCTCGGGCCTGGTTTTGGCCCCGGCCGTCGCCGAAGATGGTCTGCATGGCGATGCCCTGGGTCATGTAGAGCATGGCCCCGGCCTCGGCCACCGCGCTCTCGCCCGGGTCCAGCTCCACCTCCACGAACTGCATCTCGCTGCCCTCGATGCGGTAGTCCACCTCGTCGGCCCCGGCCGCGATGGGTGGCGGAGGCGGCGTGACGTCCCCGCCCAACAGGCCGGCCAGGGCCCCCACCGTCCGGATGGGCTGCCATTCGCTGCTCTCCGGGCCGTAGACCAGGGTCTCCTGGTTGATCTCGCCCCGCTGCCAGCGGGCCTTGATCTCCTCCGGCCCGAAGGGGCCCAGGGTTTGGCCATCCACCGCCAGGTACCAAAGCGCGCTCGACATGCACTCCTCCCTCAGAATCCCCGGCCCTTGGCGGCCAAGGGAAAAGACCAGACGCCTCGCCGCGGGCGGGCGGCCCGCCGGCCAAGACAGGGGGCAGGCGGTTTATCGACCAACCCGCTAAAGCAGGTACATCTCCTCGGCCGCGCGCATGAGCTCGTCGCGGAAATCGGGGTGGGCCAGCCCGATGATGGCCAGGGCCCGCTCCCGGGTGTTCTTGCCCTTGAGGTTGGCCGTCCCGTGTTCGGTCACCAAATAATGGGTGTCCATGCGCGGGGTGGTGATCATGGCTCCGTGCTCCAGGCGCGGCACCACCCGGGAGATGGTCCCTTCCTTGGCCGTGGAGTGGAAGGCCAGGATCGACTTGCCCCCCGGGGAGTCATAGGCCCCGCGCACGAAGTCCAACTGCCCGCCGGTGCCGGAGAACTGGCGTCCGCTCAGGAACTCGGCGTTGCACTGACCCAACAGGTCCACCTGCAACACCGCGTTGATGGAGATCAGGTTGGGATTCTGGGCGATGACCTCCGGGCGGTTGACGTAGGAGACCGGGTAGCTCTCCATGGCCGGGTTGTCGTTCATGAAGTCGAAGGTGGCCTGGTCGCCCTGGGCCACGGTGTAGACGTGCTTGCGGGGGTGGATCGCCTTCCTGGCCCCGGTGATGACGCCCTTTTTGATCAGCTCGACCATGGCCGGGCTGAAGACCTCGGTGTGCACCCCCAGGTCGCGGTGGTTTTCCAGGAAACCGGCCACCGCGCTGGGCACCCCACCCACCCCCAGTTGCAGGCAGGCCCCGTCCGGCACCATCTCGGCGATGGCCTTGCCGATGGCCGCGTCGGCGGCCGTCACCTCGACCTTTGGCCAGTAGTTCAGCGGGCCGTCCCACTCCACCACCCGGTCCACCTCGCTGATGTGGATCAGGCTGTCGCCGAACACCCGGGGCATCCGGGGGTTCACCTCCACCAGCAACAGCCGGCCGGCCCGGGCGGCGGTGGTGGTGTAGTCGTTGGCCGTGCCGAAGCTGAAATAGCCGTGGCGGTCCATGGGCGAGACCGTGGCCACCGTCACCCCCACCCCCATCTCCTCCACCAACAGGCGCGGCACCTGGTGGAAGTGGTTGGGCGCGAAATACTGCAACCCCGCCGCCACCAGGCCCCGCTCGCGGGGGCCCACGAAGGCGGTGGTCACGTTGACCTTGTCGCTCAACTCCGGGGCCAGGACCGTCTCCATGGCGTGAGCGCAGGGCAACAGGGAGAAGATTTCCAGGCGCTTGAGGTCGTCGGCCCGCAGACGGGCGGCGATGGCCTCCAGCAGCCCTCGCGGCTCGGCCGTGGTCAGGGCGATGACCAGGCGGTCGTCTTCCTTGATGAGCGCGGCGGCCTTTTCCGGGCTGGTCAGCTTGCGGCGGTACTCGTCGGCGAACATGGTTTACTCCGGCGGTGGGGTCATGGATGACGACCGATTCATGATAGCACGGCTTTCGCGCGATGGGCCAAGGGCTTGCATTTTCAGGCGGTCGGGGTAGATTGACCCCGAAGCGAAGGACTTGAACCAGCCCTTGCCGGAGGCGCGCGCCGTGGATTTCAACCCCTGCTCCAAACATCGCCTGGTGCGCAAGACGGTGCGCGAATTCGCCGAGACCGAACTGGGACCCATCGCCGCCGACATCGACCGCCAGGCCCGCTTCCCCTGGGAGGTGGTGGAGAAGATGGGACCCCTGCACTACTTCGGCCTCCAGGCCCCCCGCGACCTGGGCGGGGCCGGGCTGGACACCATCAGCTACGCCATCGTCATCGAGGAGCTCTCGCGGGTCTCGGCCGGCCTGGGCCTGTGCGTCACCGTCCACAACAGCGTGGCCCTCTATCCCCTGCTGCGCTTCGGCACGCCAGAACAAATCAAGCGCCTGGCCCCGGACCTGATCAGCGGCCGGCGCATCGGGGCTTTCTGCCTGACCGAGGCCAACGCCGGCAGCGACGCCAGCGGTGTGGAGACCCTGGCCGTGGCCCAAGGCGACGGCTACGTCATCAACGGCACCAAGATCTTCGTCACCAACGGCGGGGTCTGCGGGCTGGCCTTGATCTTCGCGGTCACCAACCCCGACAACCCCCGCCAGGCCGCCAGCGTGCTGATGGTGGAAAAGGAGCGCCCGGGGTTCAGCGTGGGCGAGATCGAGGAGCTAACCGGCATGCGCTGCAACCCGGTCTCCTCGCTCTTTTTGGAGGACTGTCGGGTGCCGGCCGAAAACCTCCTGGGCCGCCCCGGCCAGGGGCTCAAGATCGGCCTGGCCGCCCTGGACACCGGTCGCCTGGGCATCGCCGCCCAGGCCCTGGGCCTGGCCCAGGCCGCCCTGGAAGCCGCCCTCAAATACGCCAAGGAGCGCCAGCAGTTCGGCAAGCCCATCGCCAGCTTCCAGACCATCCAGAACTACCTGGCCGACATGGCCACCGACGTGGAGGCCTCCCGCCTCCTGCTCTATCGCGCCTGCGCCCAGAAGGACGCCGGCCAGCCCTTCGGCGCCGCCGCCGCCATGGCCAAGCTCCACTGCTCCCGGGTCGCCCGCGAGGTCACCAACCTGGCGGTGCAAATCCACGGCGGCTGCGGCTACAGCCAGGAATACGACGTGGAACGCTACTGGCGCGAGGCCAAGGTCACCGAGATCTACGAGGGCACCAGCGAGGTCCAACGCATGGTCATCGCCCGCGACCTGCTCTCGCGCCCGGTGTAGGAAGAGGGGCGGGGCGGGGAGGGGAGGAAGAGCGTGGGGGAAACCTTTTCTTTGGGGGCCAAAGAAAAGGTTTCCCCCACCCCCCCTTCCAAAAGAAAACCGCTGGGGGGGCAGAAACCGACAGTTGCCGGTCCACTCCTGGTGAACTAGTGCAGGGGAAAAGATAAGAAAAGCTCCACCCACCGCGTCATTGCGAGGAGCGCCAGCGACGAAGCGGTCTCTCCTTTTGCCGGCTTGGCGCGAGGAGTCCGGGAGATAAGCATGCAGATCGTGGTCTGTCTCAAACAGGTGCCCCAGGTGGCCGAGCTGCCCTGGGACCCCGCCACCGGCCGGCTCGAGCGCGACCTGGCCGAGGGCATGACCGACCCCGCCGCCAAGCGCGCCCTGGAGGCCGGGCTGCTGCTCAAGGCCGCCGGCGGGGGCGAGCTAATCGCCCTGAGCATGGGCCCTCCCCCGGCCGAGGAGGTCCTGCGCGAGGCCATCGCCCTGGGCGCGGACCAGGGCTTTTTGCTCTGCCATCCCGCCTTGGCCGGGGCCGACACCCTGGCCACCAGCCAGGCCCTGGGCGCGGCCATCCGCCGCATCGCCCCGGATCTGGGCCTGGTGCTCCTGGGCGCGGCCAGCAGCGACAGCGAGACCGGTCATCTCGGGGCGCAGTTGGCCGAGGAGTTGGACCTGGCCGCCGCCCTGAACGTGGAGCAGTGGCAGCTCTTGCCCAAGGCCTTGCGGGTGCAGCGGGTCAGCGACGGCTTCCTGGAGACCCTGGAGCTGGACCTGCCGGCCCTTCTGACCATCTCCACCCAGGCCCCCGAGCCCCGCGACACCCCCCTGGGCGGATTGGAGGACGCCTTCGCCACCGGCCGGATCACCCGCCTGGGGCCGGAGGAGATCGGCCTGGACCCGGCCCGCTGCGGTCTGGCCGCCAGCGGCGGGCGCATGCTCAGGGTCTATTCCCCGGCCGCCCAGAAAAAGGCCGTGTTGCTGCGCGGCGCGGTGAAAAAAAGCGTGCAGGAGCTCCTGGCCCGGCACGGCGACCGCCTGGGCGGCATCATCGGCCGCGACCTGGGCGCGGCGGAGTAGGGCCATGGACGCGAGGCGCGAAATCTGGGTCTTCGGCGACTGGCGCAACTACTTCCAGAACCGGGTCACCCTCCAGCTCCTGGCCAAGGCCCGCCAACTGGCCGAGCCCAGCGGCGCCCGGGTCTGCGCCCTGGTCTTTGGCCAGGGCCTGGACGAGTGGGTGATGGAGTACACCGCCCACGGGGCCGACCGGCTCTACGTCTGCGACCATCCCCGCCTGGAGGGCTATCCCATGCAGGCCTTCACCGGCCTTTTGGTGGACCTGGCCCAAAAGCGACAACCTCGGGTGATCCTGGTGGGGGCCACCAGTTTCGGCAAGGAGCTGGCCGCCCGCGCCGCCAAGCGCCTGGGGGTGGGGCTCACCGCCGACTGCGTGGAACTGGCCCTGGATGACAAGGGCCGCCTGGTCCAGACCGCCCCCGCCTTTGGCGGCAACCTCCTGGCCGAGATCGTCAGCACCGGCGAGCCCCAGATGGCCACCGTGCGCCCCGGGGCCTTCCAGGAGCTGCCCCACGACTATGTCCGCACCGCGGAGGTGGTGCGCCTGGACCCGCCGGCCAAGCTGCCCGATGAG
>JAIWNN010000021.1 GCA_020216805.1 Desulfarculus sp.
GCCGGGCATGGTCTACATGCCGGTGGGACTGGGCCACTTCGCCCCCGCCAACGCCTACACCTTCGAGCGGGGTGGAAACTACAACCGCGTGGCTGAGGCCACCGCCGACCCCCTGAGCGGGACTCCGGTCTGGAGCCTCACCCAGGTGGCCGTCACCAAGCTGTGAGGGGTTAGCCATGGCGTTCGCGGACAAATTCGGAGCCGGCAAGCACCGCTTCGGCATGCTCATCGACCTGGACAAGTGCACCGGGTGCGGAGCCTGCACGGTGGCCTGCATGGCGGAGAACAATATCGGCGTCAACTACGACGAGACCGACAAGCTGCGCTCCATCGCCTGGATGCGTCTGTATCAGGTCGATAACGGCAAGGCCTTTCCCGAGACCGAGGTGGCCTTCTTCCCTCGACCCTGCCTGCACTGTGAAGGCGAGCACGGCCACCACACCCCCTGCGTGTCGGTCTGTCCGGCCACGGCCACCGACTACGACGAGGAAACCGGCATCGTCAGCCAGATTCCCACCCGTTGCATCGGCTGCCGGTACTGCGTGGCCGCCTGTCCCTACCACGCCCGTAGCGTCAACTGGTTCGACGTGCCCTGGCCCGGCGGCATGGACCGCGGCCTGAGCCCCCTGGTCAGCCCCCGCATGCGCGGCGTGGTCGAAAAATGCACCTTCTGCTTCCACCGCTACCAGCAGGCCAAGAACAAGGCCTTCATCGACGGCGGCGAGATCGCGGAGAAGGATTACCAGACCGCCTGCACCCAGGCCTGCCCCTCGGGGGCCATCGTGTTCGGCGATATGCGCAACCCCGAGCACACCATCACCAAGCTGCTGGCCGCCAACCCCGGCGCCTTCCGGCTCCTGGAGCGGCTGGGAACCAACAACAAGGTCTTCTACCTGACCAAGCGTGACTGGGTGCGTCGCCTGGCCGACAACTACCTGGCCCACGAGAAGCTGCCCGAGGTCAAGGCGGGCTAGGGCCGGGGTCGCCGGACGCGACTCTTTAGGATTTGCGCGACGACTGGATCCAAGAGCTAGAGAGGTCACCCATGCCAATGGACGATTCCAGATACTGGCCGCAGGGTACAACCCGCTGCAAGCCCATCCCCTTCCTGATCTGGATGGCGTTCTGTCTCCTGCTGGGAGGCTGGGCCGTGCACTCGGCCACGCTGTGCCTGTGGAAGGGTCTGAACCAGACCGCCATGAACGATTTCTTCGCCTTCGGGGTGTGGATCGTGGTGGACCTGGCCATCATCGCCCTGGGGGCCGGCGCCTTCTTCACCGGCTTCATGACCTACGTCCTGCGCCGTGACGAGCTGAAGAACATCATCAACGCCGCGGTGATCATCGGCTTCATCTGCTACTCCGGCGCGATCCTGATGCTGGGCATCGACATCGGCCAGCCGATTCGGGGTTGGTTCGGCTTCTGGCACGCCAACGTGCACTCGATGCTGACCGAGGTCATGTTCTGCATCACCACCTACCTGATCGTGCTGATCATCGAGTTCGTGCCGCTGGTGCTGGAGAACCGCCAGATCAACAAGGTGCCCGACCTGGCCTTCTTCGCCCACCACCTGCACCGCATCATGATCGTCTTCGCCGCCACCGGCACCTTCCTGAGCTTCTTCCACCAAGGCTCCTTGGGCGGCATGTTCGGCGTGCTCTACGCCCGGCCCTTCGCCTACCGCACCGGAGTGGCCATCTGGCCCTGGACCTTCTTCCTGTTCATCCTGAGCGCCATCGCCAGCGGACCCTCCTTCACCACCCTGATGGTGATGCTCACCGAGAAGGTCAGCGGCCGCAAACTGACCACCCACAAGGTCAAGATGATGATGGGCAAGGTCAGCGGCTACCTGCTCACCTTCTATCTCATCCTCAAGGGCGCCGACACCCTGTACTGGGCCAACGTGACCCTGCCCAAGATGGGCGTCAGCTTCTGGGACATGTACCAGAGCTCCTACGGCATCTACCTGGTCTGGTTGGAGCTGGGGCTCTTCGGCGCGGTGCCGGCCTTCCTGCTCCTGCACCGCCGCGTGCGCGAGAGCTACGGCCTGCTGGCCCTGGCCATGATCCTCAACTGCCTGGGGGCGGTGACCAACCGCTTCGTCTTCACCATCCAGCCCCTGGCCATCCCGGTGCTGCCCTTCGAGAAGTGGCAGTTCTACTGGCCGACCATCCCCGAATGGGGCATCAGCTTCGGCGTGATCGCCTACGGACTCATCATTTTCTCCCTGGCCTACCGCTACCTGCCGGTCTTCCCGCAGGAAGTGGAACTGAACAAGTAAGGAGGCGACGGCATGCTGCCCTTCGCGTTTGAATGGCACTGGGACATCGGCCACTTCGTCTTCATGGGGCTCTTCTACACCGCCCTGGGCGTGGTGAGCCTCGGCATCGCCGTGGCCCTCTTCCGGACCTTCAAGGACCTCTACTCCGGCAAGGACCCCCACGAGATGCATCACCACTAGGTAAAACGCAGAAAAACACTTGTATTTGGGGAGGGGGAACGATGGCGGCGGGTACAAAATGCCCCATTTGCGGAAAGCATACATTCCATAGGCAGAATGCAGGACACTATGCGTGTTCTGAGTGTGGTGGCATAGGATGGTGGCCCGGTAGCGATTTGAAGCCTACTGGTTCTGGTGCCGGCAAAGCGTGTTATTCTTGTGGCGGGAACACACGACATTTGATTGCACAAGGCGCTGACGGAACATTCGAGGTTCGATTCTGCTCGGGTTGCAACGCAGTTACCATAGCGAAATAACCGCTCCCACGAAAACCTATGCGCGGGGCTCCTTCGGGAGCCTCGCGTCTTTTTGTCCCCGCTGGCCCGCCGCGTCCGGCCTGGTATATTGAGGACAGGCCGTTCACCCTTGGAATATAGGTTTGTCAGCGTGTCAGCCCAGAACCCCGTTTCCGACCTGCGCGCCGTGCTCTTCGACCTGGACGGCGTGATCTTTGACTCCGCCGAGGCCAACGTGGCCTTCTACAACCACATCCTCACCGCCCTGGGCCATCCCCCCCGGGCCCGCGAGGCGGCCGAGGTCCTGCACCGCGAGCCCATGGACCGCTCCCTGCAGCACCTCCTGGGCCACGGCGACGACTATTACCGGGCCATGGCCTACTGGAAGAGCCTGGACCCCGCGCCCTTCATCCAGGTGTTGGAACTTTTTCCCGGGGTGGAGGACACCTTGCGCCGCCTGCGGGAGCGCCTGACCCTGGCCGTGGCCACCAACCGCTCCACAACCGCCAAGCCCTCTTTGAGCCATTTCGGGCTGTTGGAGCTTTTTGATCTGGTGGTGACCCCCATCGAGGCCGGGGTCTCCAAACCCGATCCGGCCATGATGGCCATGGTCCTGGAGGGTCTGGGCCTGGAGCGCGAGCAGGTGGTCTACGTGGGCGACTCCTCCCTGGACCAGGGCCTCTGCGACAACGCCGGGGTGCGGCTCATCGCCTTCCGCAACCCGGAGCTCCGGGCCTGGGCCCACGTGGACCATTTCCGCGAAATTCCTGGGCTGCTGGGCTTGGATTAGGGGGGGCGGAGAGAATGGGGGGGAAATCTTTTGGCGCCTCCAAATGGTTCTCGTTGCCCCAGCCAGCAGAGCTGGCTGGGGACCCGCCCCACACCCCCTCCTAAAAGGGCATGTGCGGATAAAGCCTAACGTTTCCCTACTAACACAAACCGCACGTCCATCACGTTGGTCCGGGTGGGACCGGTGATGATCAGGTCCTTGAGGGCCGCCAGGAAGGGATAGGCGTCGTGGCGGGCCAGGTGGTCGGCGGCCTTGAGGCCCCGGGCCAGTCCCCGGGCGATGGTCGTCCCGTCGCAGTAGCCCCCGGCCGCATCGGTGGGGCCGTCGGTGCCGTCGGTGCCGGCGCTCAGGATCAGCACCCCCTCCAGCCCGGCGATATCCGCCGCCGCCGCCAAAACGAATTCCTGGTTGCGTCCGCCCTGGCCGAATTCCTGCCCCAGATTCACGGTGGTCTCGCCGCCGCTGATGAGGCAGCAGGGCGGGGGCAGGGGATGGCCGCTGCGCAGCACCTCCTGGGCCAGGGCCGCGTGCAGCCGGGCCACGTCCTTGGTCTCACCCTCGATGCTCGAGCTGAGGATCAGGGGCGTGTAACCCAGGGCCTTGGCCTGGGTCGCGGCCGCGACCAGGGCTTGGAAGTTGCTGGCCACCACCAGGTTGGTCACTCCGGCCAGGTCTTTCTGCCCCGGTTTGGGGGTGTCGGGGATCTCGCCCCGGAGCCCCGCCTCCAGACGCTGCCGCACCGATGCGGGAATTTCCTCGCGAATGCGGTAGCGGTCCAGAATGTCGACCACCTCCTGCCAGGTGGACTGGTCGCCCACCGTGGGGCCGGAGGCGATGACGTCCAGGCGGTCGCCCACCACGTCGCTGACGATCAGGCTGATCACCGGCGAGGGATGGGCCAGGCGGGCCAGGTTGCCGCCCTTGAGCTGGCTCAGGTGCTTGCGGATGGCGTTGATCTCGCCGATGTCCGCGCCGCAGGCCAGCAGCAGGCGGGTGGTCTGCTGCTTGTCGGCCAGGCTGATGCCCGGGGCCGGGGAGACCATCAGGGCCGAGCCGCCGCCGGAGAGCAGGCAGAAGACCAGGGTGCGCGGGCCGGCCTCTTTAACCAACAGCTCGGCCAGGCGCTGGCCCGCCGCCACCCCGCGCTGGTCGGGCACCGGGTGACTGGCCTCCATCAGCTCCACCACCCTGGTGGGCGCGGTGTGCCCGTCCTTGACCACCACCCGCCCGGCGTTCAGGCGCGCGCCCAGGACATCCTCCAGGGCCTGGGCCATGGGCGCGCCGGCCTTGCCCGCCCCCACCGCGACGACGCGGTCAAAAGCCGACAGGTCCCAGACCCTCCCGCCCACCCGCAGGCGGTCTCCATCCAGGCTCAGAGCCGCGGCCACGGCGGCATAGGGATCCACCGCCTTTAGACTGGCCTCCAGGATGCGATCCGCGTCTTGGCGCAAGGCTTGGCTGCTCATGATTCTCCACGCTGGACCAGGATGAAAAAAAAGGAAGACCGGCCCAGCGGGCACGGCCTTCCTCTCGGAGCGGCATGGCGACGCGGCTACTTGTCGCAGGTCTCGCCGCGCTGGGAATCGAACTCGCGGATGTAGTTGCCGCAGTTGCGCTCCTTCAGGGGCGGAGCGGAGTAGTGCACGCCGCTTTTGTCGGCGTAGCCGAAGAAGTAGTTCACCACCGGGAAGCCCTTCTTCACCCAACCCACGATGCCGCCCTCGACACCCTGGGCGTCCTTCACCACCACGTAGACGTTCTTATAGCCATACTTGTACAGGAAGCCGCCCACGTACTTGGCGCGGTGGTCGGTGCGGCAGAAAACCCAGATCTCGTCCTCGGCGTCCTTGATCTTCTTGGGAATGGTGTACATGTGACCGGCGTGGATGTGGCTGGAGCCCTCGATGTGGAAGGCGTCGAACTCGGGATGGGTGCGCACGTCCAGCAGGATGGCTTTGGACTTGCCGGCGATGACCTCTTCCCACTTTTTATACAGATCGTCGACGGTCTTCAGTTTGTCGGCGGGAATCAGGCTGGCCATCTCCTTGTGGAAGGCCTTCTCGCCCTCCACCAGGGGATTGGCCTCGGCGGCAGCGGCCAGCGCCGCGAAGCTGAACATGAAAGCCAGGGCCATGAAGACTGCTGCGACCTTTTTCATCTTCCTCTCCTCCAAGGTTGTACCACCACCCTGGCCCGGGGCCAGGCATAGTTTGGTAGGGGAACTCCGCCGGGGGGCGGACTCACGCTCTCGGCCGGAAGGCCGTCGGGCACATTCTAGCAGCCTTCGTCCGGCTTGATGGAGGGAATCGCCGAAGGTGCGGGCGCGCTGGGAACGCTGGCGGCCGGGGCGGGCGCGGCAGGCGAGATGCTCTTGAGGCTGTCTGGGGTGGGCGCGTCGGAGACCTTGACCGATCCGGTATTCTTGACCTGCTCGGCCACGCTGTACATCACCGAGAGGTCGTAGAAGGCCCAGGCGGTGTTGCTGGCGGGATCGGCCTGCACCGCCTGGCGGAAGTGCTGTTTGGCCTGGTTGAACTGCCCGCGGTCGAAGGCCTCGCGGCCAAAGCGGATCTTTTCTGCGCAGGCGGCCTTGTCCACGCATTGGTCCGATTTGGTCACGTCGGCCGCCACGGCCAGGCCCAAACCCAGAGCCAGGGAAAGGGTCAGACCCAGGGCCACGGCTAAGCGACTGCCTTTCATAACCATCCACTCCTCGGCTGATCTTGGTTGGGCCGCCGTCCGCACCACTTGCCTGGAGCTGACGCGGGACTAGACATGATTTAAGCTTGATATCGAAAGTATAGCAGGGCCGATGGTCAATCTCAACCGCATCCAGGCCGAAGGGCGCCGGTCTTGACAGGCGGCCCGGCATTGAGGACTATAGGTCAACCTCTCCACCAGCCAAGGAAAGAACATGGCCCTGTTTTACAACCTGCTCTCTTTCGTCAGCATGATTCTCAGCCTCTACATGTGGATCGTCATCGCCTCGGCGGTGATCACCTGGGTCAACCCCGACCCCAGCAACCCCATCGTGCGGGCGCTGCGCGGTCTGACCGAACCGGCCTATCGCTATATTCGACGCTGGATCCCCACCAACTTCGGCGGCCTGGACATCGCCCCCATGCTCTTGATCCTGGCCATCCTGTTCCTGCAGGAAGTGATCATCCGCAGCCTGAAGGGTTGGATGGTGGCCAGCTAGGTCCGGGATGGTCGCCATGCCATTCCAGGCTCTGGCTCGCTCCGGTTTGGTGCGTGTTATTCCGTACAGGCTGGGCTAGCGGTTGAAGCAGACTTCCACCAGGAAGGGCCCGCCGGGGGTCTCGAAGGGAATGGCAATGGCCGGACCATTGGCCATGTGCTTGACGGTGTGGTTTTTGCCGCTGATGACGGTGGGGATCGCCGACTTGAGCACGATGCCCTTTTCGGCCAACTCGCGCCGAGCATCGCCGCTGATCATGTTGGTTAGCTCGCCCACCGCGTCCTCGACCTCCTTGTTGATGCTCGTCACCGGCTCGCCGAACATGTTGCCGACGATGTGGCAGATGCAGGATTCGCTGAAGGACACCGACAGCGAGCCCTCGGTCTCGCCGGTGATGCCGATCACCCCGGAGATGTCGCCGGCGGCGGCGGCTTCTTTCTTTAGGTAGGGCTTGCCAGGGTTCGCCTCGGTGAAGGCCATGGTTTTCAGAACGTTGGCCGTGGCTTTGAGAAACGGATTTATGTATTCAACGTTCATTGAGCTGATCTCGCAAGAGGGCGTGATGTCTAAAAAAGCAGGCGTGATCGCCGGTGATCTCAAAATGTTGCCAATCCGGGCCCGCGGCGGCGGGAGACCACGCATCGAAGCCCTATCTTTTAAAATTTAGCATCTCGACTTTGATATTACAACCTGGCGGCTAAGGGAGTGATCACAGTGAGAATGTGGCGAAATCTGGACTCGCGCCCGATCCTGGACCGGCCGGTGTTGCGGGTCGAAACCCATATCCGCCGGCGTGACGACGGGCTGGAGCGTGAGTTTCTGGTGCTTTCAGCGCCGGATTGGGTCAATATCATCCCGGTGACCAGCCAGGGTCGGGTGGTGCTGATTCGCCAATGGCGCCACGGCGTCAACCAGACCGCCCTGGAGATACCCGGCGGCATGGTGGACCCAGGGGAGTCTCCGGCCCAGGCCGCCGCGCGGGAGCTCTTGGAGGAGACCGGCCATCGTGCCGGAAACCTGGAGGACCTGGGCTGGGTGCATCCCAACCCGGCTCTGTTCGGCAACCGCTGCCACACTTTTCTGGCCAGGGACTGCCGCCGGGTGCAGGCCCAGCGGACCGAGGACGACGAGGAGATCGAGTTGCTGGAGGTGGCCGCTTCTGAATTGCCTGGCCTGGTGGCCGGAGGCGGGATCAGCCATAGTCTGGTGGTGGCGGCTTTGTGCAAATGGTGGTTGATGGCGGGGGGCGCCCCCCCGGCTGGTAAGGGGATTTAGGCATGGACAAGCAGAAGCTGTTGGCCGGTCTGCCCAAGGTGGACCAGGTGCTGGCCCGGCCGGAGCTGGAGTCCATGGCAGGCCGGGCGCCCCGGTCGCTGCGGCTCAAGGCGGTGCGTCTGGTGCTGGAGGGCCTGCGCGAGGAGCTGCTGGCCGGTGGGGAGATCGCCGCCGGGAAGCTGTCCCTGGAGGGGGTGGCCGCGGCCGCCGCCGCCAAGGCCCAGGAACTGGCCCGACCCAGTCTGCGCCGGGTGGTCAACGCCACCGGGGTGGTGGTGCACACCAACCTGGGGCGATCGCTGCTGGCCGAGGCGGCCTTGCGGCGCCTTTTGGAGCTGAACCAAACCTACACCAACCTGGAATACAACCTGGCCGTCGGGGCCCGGGGCAGCCGCTACAGTCACGTGGCCGGCCTGTTGGCCGAGATCACCGGGGCCGAGGCCGCCCTGGTAGTGAACAACAACGCGGCCGCGGTCTTCATTAGCCTGATGACCCTGGCCGCCGGCCAGGAGGTCATCGTCAGCCGGGGCCAGTTGGTGGAGATCGGCGGCTCCTTCCGCATCCCGGACGTGATGGCCCGCTCCGGGGCCATCCTGCGCGAGGTGGGCACCACCAACAAGACCCACGTGCGCGACTACGAGAGCGCCATCACCAGCAACACCGCGATGCTGCTCAAGGTGCACACCAGCAACTTCGCGGTGGTGGGCTTCCACCACGAGGTCCCCCTGCGCGAAATGCGCGCCATCGCCGACCGCTTCCATCTGCCCCTGATGGAGGATCTGGGCTCCGGAGTGCTGCTGGACCTGACCCAGTTTGGGCTGCCCAAGGAGCCCACCGTGCCCGAGGCCCTGGCCGACGGCGCGGACCTGGTGACCTTCAGCGGCGACAAACTGCTGGGCGGCCCCCAGGCGGGGATCATCCTGGGTCGGGCCGACCTGGTGGAGCGTATCCGGGCCAACCCCCTGAACCGGGCCCTGCGCATCGACAAGCTGACCCTGGCCGCCCTGGAGGCCACCCTGGAGCTGTACCGCGAGCCCCGCCTGGCCATGGAGGCCATCCCCACCCTGCGCATGCTGGCTACGCCCTTGGCCGAACTGACCCGCCGGGCCCAGGGCCTGGCCCGCCGGCTCAGGGCCCTGGGCCTGCCGCGCTTGGCGGTCGACCTGGCCGACGGCGTCAGCCGGGTGGGAGGGGGGGCTCTGCCCCTGGCCGCACCGGCCACCAAACTGGTGGCGGTCAGGGTGGAGGGATTCTCCCCCACCCGTCTGGAGGAGGCCCTGCGCGGCGGTGACCCGCCGATCATCTGCCGCCTGGAGGACGGACGGCTGCTGCTGGACGTGCGGACCCTGGTGGCCGACGACGCGGCGGTCATCGCCCGGGTGTTGGCCGGCCTGGCGGCCTGAGGCGACAACCCGGCAAGGAGGCCATGCAGGTGTCACCGGAGTTGGTGCATCCCGATCTGACCCTGGATTTCGAGCTCCTGGAGCGCTACGCCGAGACCCTGAAGGAGCCCCTGCGTCGGGCCCTGAACAGCGGCCGGGTGGATCTGGTGGCTCCACCGGTCAACGGTCAGGAGAACGACCCCCTGCAGCGCGCGGCCAGCAAGGGCCGGGCGGTCTTCGACGAGCGCGGGGGCCGTCTGGTGGTTCCCCTGGCCGAGCGCGGCCGGGCGCTGGCCTTGTTGATCATTGGCGGGGTCACGGCCGAGCAGCTCACCCCGGCCGCCGCGCCCTACCTGGCGGCCCTGGTGGAGACATCCCTGGACCTGGTGCGTCTGCGCCTGGCGGCCGAGACCGACCCCGTCACCGGCCTGGCCAACGAGGCGACCCTGGACGAGGCCCTGGTGCACGCCTTGGGTCGCCTGAGCCCGGCCCAGACCGTCAGCCGCCCAGCCCTGGACTCTGGCGAGGACGAGGCGGGTCTAGCCCTGCTGGCCTGCGCCCCCCAGGGATTCACCGGCCTGGTGGACCGCTACGGCCGCCGCCTGGGCGACCGCCTGC
>JAIWNN010000143.1 GCA_020216805.1 Desulfarculus sp.
TCCCAATCCGGGCCTGACCCGGACCGGCCAGCAGCGGCCAGAGGACCCAAGGGTGGCTCCACCACGACCTGGCGGTCCGCGCCGGACTGGCGGTCCGTGCCGGACTGGCGGCCGGCGCCGGACTGACGGTCCGCGCCGGGCTGGCGGCCGGCGCCGGACTGACGGCCGGCGGCCGATGCCTGGGGGCCGAAGGGCCGGGCGGAGCCAGGACCGAATTGGTCGAAGCGGTAATCGCGCTGGCCGGTGCGGGGAGCCCAGTCGGCGAAGCGATAGGGGCTCACCTCCGGGCCGGGCTTCAGATGGCGCAGCAGCAGGCCGTGGGCGGCGTTGATCCGCGCCATCGCCCCGGCCGGGGCCTGAGGGTTGAGGTCCGGGTGCAGCTCGCGGGCCAGGCGGCGATAGGCGGCCTTGACCTGCTCCAGCCCCGCTCCGGGCGCGAGTCCCAGGGCGGCGTAGGCCTGGTCCAAAGCAAAGGTGGCGTGGGGCATGGTCGGGCTCCCGGGGGCGGCCAAGTGGCCGCAACTCTGGTTGCTGGCTCGACCATCCATGTAGCAAGGCGGATGCCAGGGAGGGTTGCGGCCGGTAACTGGCCGTCATGCCGGACCAAAGCGGGCTGGAGCCAACCAGGGCGGGGCGGGCGGCAAGCCCCGGGCGCGCAGACCCCAGACCGCTTCGGGCCCGCCCTGGCCGCCGCCCCGACCGTCCCTGGCGGGGATAATCAGCATGCATGGCCGTGAAATCAACCGGTTGGGCCAGGCGTGCAGATGGGTTCACATCGGGTGGCGCGCCAATTCACGCCAAATCGCGGGGGGCAGGCGGCAGGCTAGAGGCCCAGCTCCTGGGCCTTGGTGATCAGAGCCCGGCGGCTGATGCCCAGCCGGGCGGCGGCCTGGGTGCGGTTGCCGCCGGTGGCCGCCAGAACCCGCCGGATAACCTGTTCTTCGGCCAGATCCGTCACTTGCTTGAGCACTTTCTTCAGGTCCTCCTCCTCCGGCGGCACCACCACCCGCACCCCGCCGCGCTGGCCGACCGGGGTCAGGCCCAGGTCCTCGGGCTCGATCAGGGGGCCGTCGCTCATCAGAAGACCCTGCTCCACCAGGTTCACCAGCTCGCGCACGTTGCCCTTCAGGGGCGCGGCCTTCAGGGCCTCCAGGGCGGCGGGGGAGAGCTTCTTGGCCTTGATCTCGTGGGTGGCGGCGGCCTGCTTGAGGAAATGGGCCGCCAGCAGCGGGATGTCCTCGGCCCGCTCGCGCAGGGGCGGCAGGTGCAGGCCGATGACATTGAGGCGGTAGTAGAGGTCCTGGCGGAAGCGGCCGGCCGCCGCCTCGGCCGCCAGATCCCGGTTGGTGGCGGCCACGATCCGGATGTCCACCTTGCGCGCGGTGTTCTCCCCCACCCGGCGCACCTCGCCCTCCTGCAGGGCGCGCAAAAGCTTGGCCTGCACCTCCAAGGGCAGCTCGCCCACCTCGTCCAGGAACAGGGTGGAGCCGTCGGCCTCCTCAAAAAGCCCGGCCCGGGCCCGCTCGGCCCCGGTGTAGGCCCCCTTGGCCGCGCCGAAAAGCTCGCTCTCGATCAGTCCGGCCGGAATGGCGGCGCAGTTGACCGCCACCAGGGGCCGCCCCCGCCGCCGGCTGTTGTAATGCAGGGCCCGGGCCACCAGCTCCTTGCCGGTGCCGCTCTCGCCGCTGATCAACACCGTGGCCTTGGTGTCGGCCACCTTGCGCAGCACCGCGAAGACCCGCTGGATGGCCGGGCTGTGGCCGATGATGGCCGAAAATTCGGCCCCGCGCTGGGCCTCGGCCCGCCAGGCCCGGTTGTCGCTCACCAGGCGCTGGCGCTCCAGGGCCTTGGCCACCACCAGCAGAATCTCCTCCTCCTTGAAGGGCTTGCCGATGTAATCGAAGGCTCCCTGCTTCATGGCCCCCAGGGCGGTCTCCACGCTGGCGTAGGCGGTGATCATCACCACCGTCTGGTCCGGCTCCGCCGCCCGGATGCGCCCCAGCACGGTCAGGCCGTCCAGATCGGGCATGCGCAGGTCCAGGATCACCAGGTCGAAGGTCTCGGCCGCGAATTTGGCCAGCGCCTCGGCCCCGCCGGCGGCGGTGGTCACCTGGTGGCCCTGTTGGCGCAGCATCAGCTCCAGCACCCGGCGGACGTGCTCCTCGTCGTCCACCACCAGGATGCGGGCGGTGTCTGGGGTCTGGTCGGGGGTCATGCCGTCCCGCCGTCCGGCTTTTGTCCGCAGACCAGGCCCGCGGCCGGGTCTGCCCGGACCGGTCCGTCATAGCGCACCTGGGTCAGGCCGGCCTTGACCAGCATGGCCTTGATCTCGGCCGCGGTGTAGGACTGTCCGCGTCGGGTGTTGATCAGCATGTTCAGGCCGAACAGACCCGGCCAGGCCAGACCGGGAATCTGGACCACGAACTCCTGCACCCAAAGCCAGCCACCGGGCTTGAGGGCCTCGGCCGCAGCCCGCACCAGCCGCTCGCATTCCTCCGGACCCTCGCCGTGCAGGATCTGGCTCAGCCAGGCCACGTCATAGGGGCCGCCCAGGTCGTCGCGGAGGAAGTCGCCTTCGCGGAACCTCACCCGCTCCGCCCCGGGGTGCAGCGCTGCCTCGGCCTGGAAATGCTCCCGGGCCTGGGGCAGGTCGAAGACGATGGCCGAAAGGCCGGGCACCTCGTCGGCGAAGGTCAGCCCGTACACGCCCGGGCCGCCGCCCAGATCCAACAGGATCTGGCCCGGCTTGAGTCCCAGGCGGCCGGCCATGCCCGGGGCCTGGCGGCGGGCGATGTCGCGCATGGCGCGGTAGAAGTGGGCCCGGGGGGCGGGGCCGGTCTGGTCCAGGGCCGGGCGCTCCACCGGCTGGCCCCGGCGCACGCACTCGGCCAACTGGGCCCAGTCGCCGACCATGTCGGCCATGTGCAGGATCACGCTGCTCAGGTCCCGGGGCCCGCCCGGTGTGAAGTGCTCGACCACCCCGGGGTTGAGGCTCAGTTGGCCGTCCTGCTCGCGCACCAGGTCCAGCACCAGCAGCGCCCGCACCAGGATAGCCAACCCCCGGGGGGACAACCCCAGGCGCTCGGCCAGCTCCGCCGGGCTGGCCGGCCCGGCGGCCAGAGCCTCGGTCAGGCCGCAACGCACCGCCGCGTGCAAGGTGCAGGACTCCCAATAGGCGCTGGCCACCGCCCGCAGGCGCTCCGGCCCCCAGGGCGTGGTTTGGTTGTTCATGGTCCCTCCATGGCTGGGTTGACGCTCCACTCCCGGCCAGGATAGGCCGGGGCCGGGGGCGGGGTCAAGCCGCGTTGCCAGCGACGGCCGGTCGTGCTAACGTCTGGCTGATTTATCAGCGACGAGGCCAGATGGAACCGGAGCAGCCCCAGACCCAGGCCGAGCGCCACCTGTTGGACAAACCCCTGGACCGCAAGCGGCTCCAGGTGGACTTCGACCCCGCCGACTACGGCCTGGCGCCCCTGGCCCTGGAGCTGCTCATGCCCGGCCGCCCCACCCCGGCCGACCTCTACCTGCCCTTCTACGACCGCCACCAGCGCCGGGTGATCATGGAGCACGCCTGCCAGCGGGGCGAGGAGTTCCGCTCCCTGTGGCGCGACCGCCTGTTGGCGGCCAACCAGCGCCAGGTCTATGTCAAGCTGGACCAAGTCCCCCGGCTCCAGGACTACTTCGAACGCTTCGCCCCGGCCATGGTGGAGGACGAGGACCGACCGGTCAAGCAGCGGGCGCGGGTGATCCAGGAGCTGGCCCTGTTCAACTTGAACGTCTTTTTCGCCGGCGACGACCCCAGCCCCCAGGCGGTGCGCACCCTGGTGGGCCAGGTGCAGCAGAGCGTCAACCGCCTCACCGCCGACCCCCAGGTTCTCACCCGCCTGAGCGGCCTGCTGCGCACCGACTACAGCCTCTACACCCACTCGGTCAACGTGGCCATGCTGTTGATGGCCCTGGCCCGCTACCTGGGCTTCAACCACGCCACCACCCACGCCTTCGGGGTGGGCGGCATGCTGCACGACGTGGGGCGCTCGCGCCTGCCCCGGGGCCTGGTCAGCAAGACCGGGCCCCTGGACGAGGCGGAGCGGGCCCAGGTGCGCCAGCACCCCGTCCTGGGCCACCAGATGCTGGCCCAGTTGGGGGCGGTGCCCCACGACGCCATGATGATCGTGCTGCACCACCACGAGAACGCCGACGGCAGCGGCTATCCCCACGGGCTCAAGGCCGAGCGCACCCCCCTCCCGGCCCGCCTCTGCCGCCTGGTGGACGCCTTCGACGCCATGACCAGCCGGCGACCCCATCAGGACGCCCGCAGCGCCTACCAGGCGGCCGCAACCATGCTGCAGGAGTCGACCAGCGCCTTCGGCAAGGACCTGGTGCCCACCTTCATCCGTTTTCTGGGCAGCCCCTTCGTGGCCGAATCCGAGTAGCGGCCGCTTGGCGCTCGAAGCCGATGGCCGCCGTCACGTCAAGGGCCTGCTGGCCACCGCCTTGGCGCCGGCCGGGGCGGAACCGCCTTCGGCAGCTATCGGAAATGGCCGTCACCGCTGCGTCGAGAAGCGGTCCCGGGCCAAGGCGCGGGGGGCCACCACGGGAGCGGGCGAGGCACGGGCGGAAGCCATGACTTACCCGACCCCGAGCGGGCACCGCCGGGGGCGCCCGGCGGCCTAGGCTTTGTACATGGCGTCGATCAGGTCCTTGTAGGCCTGGTTGATGTGCTTGCGCTTGATCTTCATGGTGGGCGTCACCTCGCCGTCCTCCTCCAGGAGCTTCTTGGGCAGGATGGTGAATTTCTTGATCTGCTCCACCCGGGCCAGGGTTTGGTTGACTTTGTCCACCTCCTGTTGGATCAGCTCCACCACCTCCTTGGCCTGGGTGAGGCTGGCGTAGGTGGTGAAGGGGATTTTGTTCTCCTGGGCGTATTTGACCACGTTGTCCTCGTCGATGAAGATCAGGGCCGAGAGGAACTTGCGCTGGTCGCCGATCACCACCGCGTCGTTGATGTAGGGGCTGAACTTGAGCTGGTTCTCCAGGTTCTGGGGGGCGATGTTCTTGCCGCCGCTGGTGATGATCAGGTCCTTCTTGCGGTCGGTGATTTTGAGGAACCCGCGGTCGTCGATCTCGCCCACGTCGCCGGAGTGCAGCCAGCCGCCGGCCAGGGTCTCGGCGGTGGCCTCGGGATTCTTGTAATAACCCAGGAAGACGTTGGGTCCCCGCACCAGGATCTCGCCGTCGTCGGCGATGGCGATCTCCACCCCGGGGATGGCCGGGCCCACGTTGTCGGCCTCGATGACCTCGCCCTGATGGATGCTGGTGGGGCCGGTGTCCTCGGTCTGGCCGTAGACCTGGCGCAGGGGCACCCCGATGGCGTGGTAGAAGCGCAGCACGTCGGGGCTGATGGGCGCGGCCCCGCTGATGGCCACCCGCACCCGCTCGAAGCCCAGGCGCTCCTTGAGCTTTTTGAAGACCGCGAAGTGGGCCAGGGCGAAGGCCAGCCTGAGCCCGGCCGGCACTCCGCCGGGGCTGAGGCGGGCCAAGGCGCGCTTGCGGCCGATGGCCAGGGCCAGGCCGAAGACCTGGCGTTTGAACCAGGTGGCGTCCTTCATCTTGATGGCGATGGTGCTGGCGTATTTTTCCCAGATGCGCGGCACCGCGAAGAAGACGGTGGGGCTGATCTCCACCACGTTGTCGGTGACGGTGTCGGTGTTTTCGATGAAGTTGATGGTGTAGGTGAAGGCCAGGGGCATGTAGACGCTGAACATGCGTTCGGCGATGTGGGACAGGGGCAGGAAGGACAAGAGCTCGTCCTCGGCGAAGACCGGCACCGCCTGCCTGAGGGCCTGGGTGGTCCAGAGCACGTTGCGGTGGCTGAGCATGGCCCCCTTGGGCGGTCCGGTGGTGCCGCTGGTGTAGATCAGAAGGGCCAGGTCGTCGGGTCCGCGCGACTCCAGTCCCTGGCGCAGGGCCTCGGGGTGGGCCTGGCCATATTCCTGGCCCAGGGCCAGGAGCTGGTCGAAATCGATGACCATGGGGTCGTGGAAGTGGCGCAGGCCCTCGGTGTCGATGACCACGATCTTGGTCAGATGGGGGCACTGATCGCGCACCTGGAGGGCCTTGTCCAACTGCTCCTCGTTCTCCACCACGAAGACCTTGGCTTCGGAGTGCTGGAGGATGTACTGGACCTCCACCGCGGCGTTGGTGGTGTAGATGCCCACCGTCACCCCGCCGGCGGCCATGGTTCCCATGTCGGCGATGAGCCATTCCGGGCAGTTCTCGCCGATGACGGCCACGGTGTCGCCGGGGTTGAGGCCCAGGGCCATCAGACCCAGGGCGGCCAGGCCGGCGCGGCGGCCGTACTCGGCCCAGGAGATGTCGCGCCACAGGCCCAGCTCCTTGACCCGCATGGCGGTGCGCGGGCCCAGCTCGGCGGCGCGGTTCATCAGCACTTGGGGGATGGTTCGGGGTTCGGCGAAGGTGATTGGATCGGCCATGGCTGCCCCTCGCGGCCGGCGGGGCGGAAAAGGCCCGGCCCGCCCGCCTGTTGGTCTTGGGCAAGACAGGTGGGTCTGGTCATTATGCCAAATCCGGAACCCGGTTTTGAAGCGGGAAGCGGGGTGGGGCGGCGAAGGGCGGGCTTTTGGCGCGGCCGGGCGGCGCGGACCGGCTAAAACGCGGCCGGGGCAGGCGCGCCGTTTTTGCGGCGGCGGCGGCGGCGGCGGGGGCGGCGGCGGTTGGGTTCGGCCGGTTTCTCGCCGCCAAAGGCGGCCAACAGATCCCGGCCCAGCAGCCGGGCCAGCTCCTGGGCCTCGGCGAAATAGCCTTTTTGCGCGAGCTTTTTGGGCAGGCGCAGGCCGGGCTCGGCCAGGGTGAGATAGCTCATCAACCCAGCCGCCTGGCAGGCCCGCTCTATAACCCGCTTGGCGAAGGCCACCGGCGCGGCCAGCTCGGGCAGGGTCTGGCGCACCCAGAGCTGCCAACCCACCCGGCCGCCGCGCCCGGGGGCGAATTCCCGCCCCTGGCTGGCCAGCTCCAGGGCCGGCCACAACAGCGCGCCCACCACCGCCGGGTCGTCCGGGGGCTGGCCCTGGGCCACGGCGGCATCCACCCGGGCCAGGTTGGCGACGGCCGCCGCCCGCCAGGGGCTGTCGACCGGGCCATAGGCCGGCTCCAGGGTGGGCAGCAGGCTGTAAAGCACTCCGGTGGCATGGGCCAGCTCCAGCCAGGCCGCCGCCGCCCCGCCCTTGAGGTCGCGCATCAGCTCGTCGCGGATGCGGCTGGGGGGGCAGAGGGAGAGCTCGCCCCGGTGGTGGTGCACCGCGGCCAGGGTCTCGGGGGTGAGACTGAAGCCGGTGCGGGCGGCGTGGCGGATGGCGCGCAGCACCCGCACCGGGTCGCGGTGGAAGCGCACCTCGGCGTCGCCCACCGCCCGGATGCGCCCGGCCTGGAGGTCGGCCAGCCCGCCCACGTAGTCCACCACCGAGAAGTCGGCGATGTTGTAGAACAGGGCGTTGATGGTCAGATCCCGGCGCAGGGCGTCCTCGGCCGGGGTGCCGAAGGTGTTGTTGGCCTGGAGCACCGCGTCGTCGGCCGGATCGGCCAGCTTGCGGAAGGTGCTGACCTCGATCAGCTTGTCGCGGGAGAAGAACACCTGGACCAGGCGGAAGCGCCGGCCGATGATGCGGCTGTTGCGGAACAGGCGGTGGACCTGGCTGGGATGGGCGTCGGTGCCCACGTCGAAATCCTTGGGCCGGCGGCCCAGGAGCAGGTCGCGCACGCTGCCGCCCACCAGGTAGGCCAGGTAGCCGTGGCGCTGCAGGCGGTAGAGCACCTTCAGGGCCTCGGGATCGATGTTCTTGCGGCTGATGCCGTGTTCGGCCCGGGGAACGATGCGCGGTTCGGGGGCCGGCGGGCTCTCGGACGGGTCCAGCTGCGTGGTCTGGTGGCGGGGTTGGTCCACGGTAATAAAAGCGTCTCCCAGGTGTCGCCGGCGCGGGTTTCGGGCTATCTTATAGCACAGCCGGGGGGAAAACCAAGGGGTTGTCAGGATGATGGCGCATGGAAAATGAGTTGATGGCCACCGCCCGGGCCGCGGCCGCCGCCGGGGCCCGGGTTTTGCGGGGATTGTGGGGCGGTCGCCTGGCGGTTGAGGCCAAGGCCAGCTTCGATTTCGTCACCAACGCCGACCGGGCCAGCCAGGCGGCGGTGCTGGGGGTCATCCGCGCCCGCCACCCCGACCACGTCATCCTGGCCGAGGAGGACGCCGGGGCCTATCCTCCGCCCGGGGCGAATGAGGGCGTGCTGTGGGTGGTGGATCCCCTGGACGGCACCACCAACTTCATCCACGGCATCCCCCACGTGGCGGTGAGCGTGGGGGCGTTGGTGGACGGTCGGCCCACGGTCGGGGTGATCGTGGACGTCACCCGGGGCGAGGAGTTCTGGGGGCTGGCCGGGGGCGGGGCCTGGCTGGGGGAGCGGCCGATTCGGGTCAGCGGCCAGGGCGACCCCAGCCAGAGTCTCTTGCTGACCGGCTTCCCCTTCCGGGACAAGGGCCGCCTGGACGACTATCTGGCGCTTTTCGCCGAGCTCTTCCGCCAGGTCTCCGGGGTGCGCCGGGCCGGGGCCGCGGCCCTGGACCTGGCCTACGTGGCCGCCGGGCGGGCCGAGGGCTTTTGGGAGATGGGGCTCAAGCCCTGGGACCTGGCCGCCGGCCTGGTCCTGGTGGCCGAGGCCGGGGGGGTGGTCAGCGACTTCGCCGGGGGCGACCTGGCCTTGTGGCGGGGCGACGTGGTGGCGGCCGCGCCGACCATCCACGGACTGATCCAGGCTGCCTGCGCCCGGCGCTTCCCCACGGGGTAGACGCCGGGGCGCAACCCCCGCGGGCGGCCGCCGCCCGGTCGAGCGGGCGAAAAGTGGAGCTAAGCGGTCTGGGCTAGCCGCTGCCGCCCCAGATGTCCTCCCAGCCTGGGGCGCAGAGGTCCAGCTCCTCGATGTTGGTGGCCTGCTTGCACTTGCGGTAGAAGCACAGATCGCAGGTGAAGTCGGCCCAGAGGTTGGCCGCGGCGATGTCCAGGCAAAAGACGTAATAGGGGCACTGCAGGTTGCGCGCGCCCGGCCGGCTGGCGGGATTGGCGTCTTGGGGCAACACCACCAAGGTTGGCCTCTCATTCGCGGGGATGGGGGATCACTAGCCGGCTGGGAAGCTAACACGTTTTTCGCAAAGGCGCAAGCCGGGATATGGCCCGGTTTCGTCTGGCGGGGCGCAGTTCCGAAATTGGCAGGCCGGGAGTGGAGAATTGCTGGCCCACGTGGACATGGACGCCTTCTACGCCGCGGTGGAGGTGCTGGACCGGCCGGAGCTGGCCGGCCGCCCGGTGATCGTGGGCGGCGGGGCCCGGGGGGTGGTCTCGGCCGCCTCCTACGAGGCCAGGCGCTTTGGGGTGCGTTCGGCCCTGCCGTTGTACCTGGCCCGCCGCCTTTGCCCCCAAGGCGTATTTTTGCCTGTGAGAATGGATCGTTACCGCCAGATCAGCCGGGTGGTGATGGAGGTGCTGGCCTCCTTCACTCCGGCCATCGAGCAGGTCAGCGTGGACGAGGCCTACCTGGACCTCAAGGGCGCGCCGGTGCTGAAGGCCGGGCCCGAGGCCGCCGGCCGGGCCATCAAGTCGGCGGTGCTGCATGTCACCCGGCTCACCTGCTCGGTGGGCCTGGCCCCGGTGCGCTTTTTGGCCAAGATCGCCAGCGACCGCGACAAGCCCGACGGCCTGACCGTGGTGGCGGACCTGGAGGAGTTCCTGGCCACGGTGGAGCTGAAGGAGGTGCCGGGCGTGGGCGCGAAATCCCTGGAGCGGCTCCGGGCCATGGGCCTGACTCGGCTGACCCAGGTCCGCGCCCTGGGGGCCGAGCGTCTGGAGCGGATGTGGGGGGCCTTCGGCCTGCGGCTCTGGGAGCTGGCCCACGGCCGCGACAGCGCCGAGCTGCGCCCGGAGCGGGAGGTCAAGTCGCTCTCCCACGAGACCACCTTCCACCAGGACCTGGCCGATCGCGAGGCCCTGGCCGCCCATCTCCTGGCCCTGTGCGAGAAGCTGGGCCGCCGCCTGCGCCGCGAGGGCCTGGAGGGGCGCACGGTGGTCCTGAAGCTGCGCCACGCCGACTTCCGCCTGGTCACCCGCCGCGCCAGCCTGGCCCGCCCCGGGGCCGACACCGCCATCATCTACGCCACCGCCCTGGGCCTGCTCAACAACTACCCCTCCCCGGGTCCCTTCCGCCTGATCGGGGTGGGCCTGGCCGGGCTGGCCCCGGCCGGCCAGGGGCAGCCCGGCCTGTTCGAGGACCGCCGCCAGGCCCGAGGCCGGGCCCTGGCCGCGGCCGAGGACGCGGTCTGCGAGCGCTTCGGGCAAAAGGCCCTGACCCGGGCCGCCGCCCTGGCCAAGCACGGCGATCGCGGGCATACTAAAGATGACCAGGACTGAGAAATCCGCTCCGTCACCGCGCTGGCAACCGCCCCCGCCGCGCCGCGCGCGACATCAATCCCGGCCACGCGCCAGGCGCGCGATGGCCAAGACCAGGCGAGGGCGCGCCGCCCACCGGCCCCGTCGCCGGGGACGTCTCGGCGTCAGGGAGGACATAGCCAAGCCCAACCGCCGCCGGCCCGCCCCGGGCTCCACGGCAAGGAGAGCGAGCCATGCCCAGTTTCGCCCAGACCCACTCCCGAGTGACCACCTACTACCTGTTGCAGGAAGATCAGGACCTTGGCGAGCGCCTGAAGACCGCCGCGCGCTGGAAAAAGCCGGTGCTGATCGTCCCCGCCCTGGCCAGCGAGTTCACCCACCCCGACAACCGCCCGGTCTTCGAGAACATCGTGCGCGAACTGGCCGGGGCCGACTACCTGGCCCACGTCATCTTCGGCCTGGACGCGGCCAGCGAGGCCGACGTGCGCGCCTGCAAGGCCATCCTGGACCAGGCCGGCCTGATCAATTACGTCATCCAGTGGAACGACGGCCCGGCCATGGGCGTCGTCTACGACCAACTCGGCGCCGCCGGCTTCGACCTCTCCCGGCGGGGCAAGGGGCGCAACGTCTTCCTGGGCTTCGGGGTGGCCATCGCCCTGGGGGCCACCGCGGTGGGTCTGCTCGACGCCGACATCAAGACCTTCAAGCGCCGCCAACTGGACCGCCTGTTCTTCCCGGTGCTCTGCCACAACTACCCCTTCGCCAAGGCCTACTACGCCCGCTGGGACGGCAGCCGCATGTACGGCCGGGTCAAGCGCCTGCTGCTGGACCCGCTGTTAATCGCGCTCAAGCGCAAGTTCACCGACACCAACGACGAGAAGATGCTGCGCCTGGTGGATTTTTTGCTCAGCTTCGACTACCAGCTCTCCGGCGAGGTGGTGGCCGACATGTGGCTGCTCAAGAAAATGCGCTACGCCCTGGACTGGGGGGTGGAGATCTTCACCCTGATCGAGGTCTTCCGCAAGGCCCCCCAGGTGGCCCAGGTGGAGTTCACCCGCCGGGGCTTCGACCACAAGCACCAACGGATCTCCTCCGAGGATCCCGGCGCCGGCCTGCACCGGATGAGCCTGGACATCATCACCACCCTGCTCCACGCCCTGATCGTGGAGGAGGGCCTGGAGGTGGGCGAGGAGTTCTTCCGCGACCTGGCGCTGACCTACGAATCCATCGCCGAGGACACCATCAAGCGCTACAGCGACAACGCCGAGTTCAACGGCCTGGACTACGACCGCGACGCCGAGGAGCACATGGTCTACCAGGTGCTGTCCAAGGCCATCGTGCAGACCGCCGACCACCTGACCAGCCCGGCCCACATGGCCGAGAAGATGCTGCGCTTCACCGCCACCCACCCCGAGTTCAAGCCCTACGTGGACCAGGGCCTGCAGCAGACCATCCTGGAGCTGGAGGCCAAGCTGCGCGACCAGTCCCTGGCGGTGCGCCACCTGCCCTCCTGGGAGCGGATCATGTGGAAGCTGCCGGAGATCAACCTCAACATCGTCGAGGCCCTGGAGCAGGACAAGCAACGCTTCAAGTAGGGGGTTGGCCGGGAGCCCGGCCGGGGGTTATAGTCCCCCCACCGAGCAACCCTGACCACCGACACCCGGGAGCGCGAGCCATGGCCAGCGAGATCGACGATCTATCCATCGAGTACGAAGAGGACGGCGAGGTGGTGGTGGAGCAGCTGGACAAGCTGATCCTCAACCGCGGCGGCTGGACCACCATCCTGTTCCTCTACCGCGAGCGCGACAAGAACGGCGAGTTCGGCCCGCCCAAGGCCGGGCTGCGCCGCTACCAGAAGGTCAAGGGCGTCTTCCGCAAGCGCGACGCCATCAACCTGACCGAGAAGACCGCCCCGGCCCTGGTGGCCAAGCTCAAGGAGTGGTTCCAGTTCTAGGACTTGCCACCCTTGGCGAAACGATCTTTTGCGCGGATGGATGCCGCTCCCCCGGGGTCTGACATCCCCGGGCGTGCTTCGGCGTCAATGCTTCGCGCGAAAAGACACGGGCCGGGATAACCCCCGCCCCTACAAAGAAAAAGCCGGTATTGGCCCTGGATTTCGCAGGGGGCGGGGTTTATCCCCGCCCCTGCTGTTTTGCCGGTCCCGCCGTCCGGGATGGGCCGGCGGCCGGCCGGGGCGGGCTCAGGCCCCGGGCCGGCGGCAGGCCC
>JAIWNN010000022.1 GCA_020216805.1 Desulfarculus sp.
TCAAGGGCCGGGGCTAGAACCGGTCGCGGTGAATCGCCGACGGCGCTGAGTCGGCGGAAGAAAAAACCAGGGGCGGCCGGGGTCAGGCTCCGGTCGCCCCTCGCTTTCGCCGGGTGGGGGGAATGATGGTCAGCAGATTACTCCTGGCGGGTTCGAGGCCATTGCCAGAGGGCAAAGGCGATGACGACCACGCATGCCGTCGCTCCCAGCAGTCCCAGCCCGGGCTGGGGCATGATGGCCGTCACGGCCGCGCCCAGCATGGCCAGGCGCAGCGCCGGATTCAGGCGGCGTCCGGCCCAGCCTTCCAGGGCGGTGGCCATCAGCACCACCGCCAGCAGGGACAGACCCAGGATGGCCAGGATGGGCAGCGCCGGGGTGTCCACGATGAGCAGGGCCGGGTGGTAGACGTAGATGAAGGGGATCACGAAACCCGAGAAGCCCAGCCGGAAGGCGGTGAAGCCGGTGCGGGTGGGATTGGACTTGGCGATGCCCGCCCCGGCGTAGGCCGCGATGGCCACCGGCGGGGTGATGAAAGAGATGATGGCGAAGTAGAAGACGAACATGTTGGCCGCCAGGGGTTGCACCCCCGCGGAGACCAGGGCCGGGGCTCCCACCGTGGCCGCGATGACGTAGGCGGCGGTGGAGGGCAGGCCCATGCCCAGCACGATGCAGGCCGTCATCACCATCAACAACATGAGGAACAAGTTGTTGCCCGAGAGATCGAAGACGATCTGGGTGAACTTGACCCCGATCCCGGTCATGCTCACGATGCCGATCACCAAGCCGGCCGAGGCGCAGGCGGCCGCCACCGGCGCGGTGGTGGCCGCCGCCTTGACGAAGGCGTCCTTGATCTCGCGCAGGGGTAAACGGCGCTCCAGGATCAGGGTCTTGACGATGCCCACCACCAGCAGCACCGCGATGGCGAAGATGGCGGCGTAATTGGCCGACAGCTCCACGATTAGGAGAAGATAGACAAGCACCGCGATGGGCACCAGGTGGTAGTAGCCGGCTTTGAAGACCTCCTTGAAGCGGGGCAGGTCGGCGCGCCTTTCGCCCTTCAGGCCCTGGCTGCCGGCCTGGAGATAGACCGCCAGGCCCAGGCTGAGGTAGTAGAGGATGCCTGGCAGCAGACCGGCCAGCACGATGTTGGCGTAGGGGGTGCCGGTCATGTCGGCCATGACGAAGGCGGCCGCGCCCATCACCGGGGGCAGGATCTGCCCACCGGTGGAGGCCACCGCCTCCACCGCGCCGGCGTAGTGAGGCTGGTAGCCCACCCGCTTCATCAGGGGAATGGTGAAGGTGCCGGTGGTGACCACGTTGGCCACCGCGCTGCCGTTGATGGAGCCCATCATGGCCGAGGAGAGCACCGCCGCCTCGGCCGGTCCGCCGCGCATGCGGCCGGTCAGGGCGTAGGCGATGTCGATGAAGAACTTGCCGGCCCCGAACTGGTCCAACAGCTCGCCGAAGATGATATAGAGGCTGACGAAGGAGACCGAGGCTCCGATGGGGGTGCCGAACAGGCCCTCCAGGGTCCAGGCCAGGTAGCTGGTGATGTACTCCAGGTCATAGCCCTTGTGGGCCACCATCTCGGGCATGTAGGGGCCCAACAGGGCGTAGGCCAGGAAGGCCCCGGCGATGATGGTCAGCGGCAGGCCCACCGCCTGCTGGCTGGTCAAAAGCACCAGGGCGATGAGCGCCAGGCCGGCCAACGCGTCCAGCTCGCCGATGCCCATGATCCCGCGCTCCAGGATGGACTGGGGATCGGAGGTGATAAGGTAGTAGCCACCCACCACCGCCACCAACAATAGGATCAGGACATAGACTCCACCGCTCAACCATCCGCGCCGGGTCAGGTGGTCGCGGCATTTATAGAGATACCAGACCAGCATGATCGCGAAGACGTGGACAATGCGTTGCTGGAGGACGTTGAGGTCGGTGTCCACGCCCAGGTAGAGGTGGAACAGGGTCAGCGCGGTCGAGACCAGGAAGATCAGGGTGGTCAGGAAGCGGTTGATCCTGGCGGGGCTCGCGGTGCTGGGACGATCTGACATGGGTTGTGGGCTCCTGTGCAGCCGGGCGGTTTTGGGCCGAGACAGGCGGACCGGGGAACCGTCCCGGCCCCATCCCCCGCCGGAGCGGGTTCAGGGACCGGGACGGTGGGGGGGCTATTTCTTGTACTCGGGCGGATAAAGCTTGGGATCGATCTTCAGGCCCTTCTCCTCGAAGAACTTGATGGCCCCCGGGTGCAGGGGGGTGCCGATCTCGTTGAGAGCCGTCTCTAACTGAACCTGCTGCTTGACCGCCGCGTGCACGCCGTTCCACTCGTCCTGGTGCTCCCAGATGGCCTTCATGATGCGGTAGACATCATCGGTGGTGAAGTCGGCCTTGGTGGTGGTGTACATGATGATGCGGCTGATGGGCACCTGGACATCGACTTCCACGCCCTTATAGGTCCCGGCCGGTATGGTGTGCATGGTGTAGAAGGGGAACCGCTGGTAGAAGGCGGGGTCGTTCAGGGGGATCATCTTGACGGTCATGGAGTTGGTCAGATCCAGCAGGGCCGCCGACTTGATGGGGTGGGTGCAGATGAAGCCGTCGATGCGGCCGTCCTTCAGGGCCTGGACCGCCTCGGTCTCGGGGATGAACTGGGGCTTGAGGTCCTTGTAGGTCAGGCCGTAGAAGCCAAGGATCATGCGGGCGGCCATCTCTCCGCCGCTGCCGGCCGGGCCTACGCCCACGGTCTTGCCCTTGAAGTCGGCGATGGACTTCACCGGGCTGTCGGCGGCCACGAAGACCTGCACATAAGAGTAGATGGTGGAGAACATGGCCCGGATGTTGTCCATCTTGCGCTTGGCGAAGTCGCCCTCGCCGTTGTAGGCCATGGCCGCGATCTCCGATTGGGAGATGCCCATCCACATCTTGCCGGTGCTCAAGTTGCGCAGGTTCTCCACCGAGGCGGCGGTGGCCTCGCCGGTGGCGGCGAAGCCGGGCACGTACTTGGTGATCACCTGGCCCATGGCCACGCCCATGGGATAGAGCGCCCCGGCGGTGCCGGCGGTGCCGATCGAAAAACGCTTGGTGTCGGCCGCGCCGGCCGCGCCGACGCCCAGAGCGGCCGTCAACATTATCGCCGCGACCATCGCGAGATATTTTCGCATGACCATTCCTCCTGGCCTGGTGTTGGTTTTCAACGCCCCCGGCCGCGTGGCCGGCGGTGGTTGAGTCAAGCGCGGGTCGCCGGGTTTAGGCTCGCTCCACCTGCTGGATGTCCGCCCCCAGGGCCGTGAAGACCTGGTGGAAATTGGGAAAGGACACCGCCACGTACTCCGCGTCGCCGATGACGGTCTCGCCCTCGGCCATCATGGCCGCCACCGCGCTGGCCATCACGATGCGGTGGTCGTGGCGGCCGTCGATGCGGGCGCCCTTGAGATTGGATTGGTAGATGGTCAGGGTGTCGGGGGTCTCCTCGAAGCGCCCCCCCATCTTGGTCAGTTCCTCCATGATCGACCGAGTGCGGTCGGTCTCCTTGAGCCGGCTGGCGGCGATGTTTCTGAGCACCGTCTTGCCCTTGGCCTTGCAACCCAGGACGGCCAGGGCCGGCACCGCGTCCGGCGTGCCGGAGCAGTCGATCTCGATGCCGTTGAGTTCGTTGCCGCCCTCGACGGTCACGGTGCGGCCGCCGTCGGCGAAGGTCACGTTGCCGCCCATGGCCTTGATGATGTGAGGATAGGCTTTCTCGCCAGCGAAGTCATCGGGGTCCATGCCCACGAAGGTGACCTTGGAGTCGGTGATGGCCGCCGCCACCATGGGATAGCCGGAGCTGCCCCAGTCCGACGGCACCACCGCCTCGCAGGCGGTGTATTTCTGGCCGCCGGGGATGGTGAACTCCTCGTAGTCGCGGTGACGGCAGGTGGCCCCGAAAAGCCGCATCCACCCTATGGTCATGTTGACGTAGGGCCGCTCCATCAGGTTGTCCTCCAGCACCGTCACGCCGTCGGGGGTCAGGGCCCCGGCGATGAGCAGGGGGCTGAGCCACTGGGAGTTCACCCCCGGCAGTTGGGTGCGTCCGCCCTTCATGGGGCCCTTGATGACCAGGGGGGCCACCCCGGCGTTGCGGGTGGAGAAGACCGAGGCCCCCAGGTCGTTCAAAGCGTCGATCAGGGGCTGGGCCGGACGGCGGCAGATCTGGTAGTCGCCGCTGATCACCGAACAGCCGTCGATCAGGGCGGCGATGGCGGTCAGCAGATAGTAGCCGGTGCCGGAATTGCCGGCGTCCAGCACACAGCCCGGCACCTGGGGCTGATTGCCCACGCCCTCGAAGACCCATTGCTCGGGGTTGGATGTGTCGATTTTGGCCCCCAGGGCCCGCATCATGCCCACGATCGAGAAGCTGTCCACCCCGGGCAGGGGATTGGTGATGCGCGAGACGCCCTCGGCCAGGCCGCCCAGGACGATGGCCCGGGCGCTGGCGGATTTGTTGCCCGGAATCCGGGTGGTTCCGTTGAGACTGGATGGCTTGACGATGAAATGCACGCTGGATGCTCCTTGCCGTTGACGGTGGTTAGGGAGTGACGGCCGCCGCCTCGAGGCGCACGGGTCGGCGCGCGCGGGCGCCCAGGCGGCGGGAAATCTCCTGACTGCACTCCCGGGCCAGGGCCAGGCAGCGCTCCTTCACCGCCGGGGTGAACTGCACTGTGGGCACCAGCACCAGGAGGCCGGCGGCGGCCCGGTCGGGGCGTTGGTCGAAGATCGGAAAGGCCACGCCGGAGATGCCGGGGGCGGTCTCGTCGACGGCGATGGCGTAACCTTGGTCCCGCACCCGCTCCAGGCTGGTCAGCATCTCCGGGAGGGAAACCCCCACCCGGCCCTCCCAGAACTCGGGCGGGTAGGTGGTCAGCAAATGGCGGCTCTCGGCCTTGGGGAGAAAAGCCAGCAACAGCTTGCCCAACAGGCCGTACCAGGGCGGGCGCACCAGGCCAACCTGGGAGCCCACCTTGAGCCCGTCGGAGTTCTCCCGCTTGTCGATGTAGACCAGCTTGTCCTCGCGTAGCAGCCCCACGATGAGGGTGTAGGGCAATTGGGCGGCCAAATGGTCCAGGTGGCGGGGCAACAGGCCGGAGAGATTGAAGCCGGCCTGGGCCACGTGACCCAGTTGGAAAATTTTGAGCCCCAGGCTGTAGCGGTTGTCCACCGGGTCCAGGTGGAGGTAACCGGATTCCAGCAGCGGATTAACGGTGCGATAGAGGGTGGCCCGGGGCAGACCGGTCTGCTGCACCAGCTCGCCCAGGGTTAGGCGCTGACGCTCGAAGCTGAAGCAATCCAAGATCTTAATTGTCTTGGCGATGGTCTTGTTTCCCGGAAGGCTGCTAGCCAAGCGCTTCATCCTGTCCGCATAGTGAACAATAGGTTCAGATAATAAATAATTACCCCCTTGCCAGGCGCTTTGTCAAGAGGGTGGCTGGCCCAGGCCGGAAAGGCCGGCCAGGGGCTGGCGCGACGCGCGGGCGGCCCCCCTGGGGCCCGTTGGCGTCGCGGGGCAGGGGCATGGCGGGATGGATCAGGCGGCGGCGTCTCCGTGGTTGCCTCGGATCCTAACTTCCTATTATCATGGTTAGTAAAATGGGTTGGAGGTGGTAACGCCTATTCCTTAATTAGGAGTGGGGGGGTATGGAGGTCGGGCCGGGGGGCTTCCGCTGGATGGAAATACCGACCAAGAATATGGAATGGCTTGTGCTGAGTTCCATTCAAGGTTACATTGCAGCCATCGGGCCTTCCTCGGTGAGGCCAGCGACCAACCCCCATCGGCTATGGAGTCCCCATGTCCCGCCATTTCGACCAGTTCAAAGGCACCGACCGCTATATCGTCTCCCCCGCCCTGCGCGACGTGGTGAACGTGGCCATCAGCCTGGGCCGGCCCCTATTGGTCAAGGGCGAACCCGGCACCGGTAAGACCCTCCTGGCCCACAACATCGCCCGGGGCCTGAACAAAGAGCTGTTGATCTGGAACATCAAGTCCACCACCAAGGCCAAGGATGGACTCTATGTCTATGACACCGTCCAGCGCCTCAACGACAGCCGTTTCGGCACCGGCGACGTCAGCGACATCAAGCGCTACATCCACCTGGGCCAGTTGGGCCGCGCCTTCACCGCCCCGGAGCAGGTGGTGCTGTTGATCGACGAGGTGGACAAGGCCGATCTGGAGTTCCCCAATGACCTGCTCAATGAGCTCGACGAGATGAGCTTTTACATCCCCGAGACGGACGAGACCATCGAGGCTCGCCAGCGGCCGATCGTGGTCATCACCTCCAACTCGGAAAAGGAGCTGCCCGACGCCTTCCTGCGCCGCTGTGTCTTCCACTACATCGAATTCCCGGATCAATCCCTGATGCAGGACATCGTGCACGTGCACTTTCCCAACCTGGAGAAGCGGTTGCTCAAGGAGGTCCTGACCCGCTTTTATTGGCTGCGCGAGGTGGAGGGATTCCGCAAAAAACCATCCACCAGCGAGTTGCTGGACTGGATCGCGGCCCTGATCGCCGGGGGCATCGAGCCCGAGAAGGTGGCCAAGGAACTGCCCTTCGCTGGCGCCTTGATCAAGAAAGAGCAGGACGCAGAGTTGCTGCAAGCGGTGCTGGAGCGCGGCGGCAAGGGCTCCACCCTGGGCCTGAGGAGTCGCTATTAGGTGCTAGGTTGTCCGCCTTTAACTAGCGAGGATACTATGGCAAACCAGAAGACCACCCGGAAGTCCCTGAGCCTGAAGACCCAGATCATGTTTTTTCCGATCCTGTTTCTGGTGGGCTACGGGGTTTTCGTCTTGGCCAGCTACGTGTTCGACGCCTCGCTGCGCGCCAACGTGGTGTTGCCCAGCATGGAGCGCCAGATCCTGGAGGACCATAAGGTCGCCCTCAAGGCTCTGGTCGAAGCCGAGGCCATCGCCTTGGGCGAGGTGGTGAAGGGCTTGGCCAGCCGGGAGGAAAAGCTGGCCGCCGTGGTCAAACAGACCGACCCCATCCGCTTTTTCGACGATGGCTCGGGGTACTTCTTCTCCTATGATCTGGCCGGCATCCGCATCAACGTGCCCACCAACAAGGCCGACAACGGCAAGAGCTTCATGGAGGCCAAGGACAAAAAGGGCATCGCCTTCGTGGCCGAGTTCGTCAAGGCGGCCAAGGCCGGCGGCGGTTTCGTGGAGTATTACTTCGACAAACCCGGCAAGGGAGTCCAGCCCAAGCTGAGCTATATCAAGACGGTGCCGGGAACCGACTTCCTGGTCGGCACCGGGGTCTACATCGACAACGTGCAGGAGGAAAGCGCCAATCTGTTTAAGCGGCTGGACGAGGCCGACCGCGGCATGATGGTCTACAAGATCCTGCTCTTCGGGGTGATCCTCCTGGTGGTTTTTGTCATCAGCTTCCTGGTCGCTCGCCGAGTGACCGGTTCGGCTCAACGGGTGATCGATGGCTTGACCGCGGCGGCCGGGCAGGTCTCCGCCGCCGCCAGCCACGTCTCCGCCAACAGCCACCACCTGGCCGAGGGCGCATCCAACCAGGCGTCGTCGCTGGAGGAGACATCCTCGGCCCTGGAGGAGCTGTCGGCCATGACCCGCCAGAACGCCAACAACGCTGGCGAGGCCAACACCCTGGCGGTGGAGTCCGGCCGGGTGATGGAGCAGGCCGAGGGCAGCATGCGCGAGCTGACCAACTCCATGGGCGAGATCAGCCGCTCCAGCGAGCAGATCAGCAAGATCATCAAGACGATCGATGAGATCGCCTTCCAGACCAACCTGCTGGCCCTCAATGCGGCGGTGGAGGCGGCCCGGGCGGGCGAGGCTGGGGCCGGCTTCGCGGTGGTGGCCGAGGAAGTCCGCAACCTGGCCATGCGGGCCGGAGAGGCGGCCAAGAACACCGCCGACCTGATCGAGGACACCGTGCGGCGGATCAAGGCTGGCGACGAGCTGGTGGGCCGCACCAACACCGCGTTCACGGATCTTGCCAATAATGCGCGTAAGGTCGCGGAATTGGTGGGCGAAATCGCGGCGGCCAGCTCGGAGCAGTCCCAAGGCATCGACCAGGTGAACCGGGCGGTGGCCGACATGGACAAGGTGGTGCAGCAAAACGCGGCCACGGCCGAGGAATCCGCCGCCTCCTCAGAGCAGATGAACGCCCAGGCCCAGCGCCTGCACCAGTTCGTGGGCGAGCTGGCGGCTCTGATGGGCGGTAGGGGGCGAAATCCAAGCACCGCCTCCTCCACCGCCGGCGCCAAGGCCGCCGCCAGCGGACTGAAGCGGCCCAGCGCCGGTCCGCGGCCGGTGCAGAGCGCCCAGACCCTGCTGGCCCACAAGCCGGCGGCCCCGGCCAAACCGGCCGGCGGCAAGACCCCGCAGCAGCTCATCCCCCTGGATGAAGACGATTTCAAGGACTTCTAGGACGGGCGTCCCCGGACAGGTGAGGCAACGTGTTCCTGGATTTCTTCTACACCCTGCGCCAGCTCAAGGTGCCGGTTTCGGTCACCGAATGGATGACCCTGATGGACGCCTTGGGCCGGGGCCACGCCCAGTCCAGCCTGACCAGCTTTTATTATCTGGCGCGGGCCATCCTGATCAAATCAGAAGCCTTCTACGACCAGTACGACCAGGCCTTCGCCCATGTCTTCCGCAACGCCACCCTGCCGGCCGATGTCCGCGACGAGATTCTGCAGTGGCTGGAGGACCCCATCAACCAACTCAAGCTACCCCCGGAGGAGTTGGAGAAGCTCAAGCGCTGGGACCTGGACCAGCTGCGCGAGGAGTTGGAAAAGCGCATGCAGGAGCAGACCGAGCGCCACGACGGGGGCGGGCGCTGGATCGGCACCGGCGGCACCAGCCCTTTCGGACACTCCGGAGCCCATCCCGCCGGCATCCGCATCGGCGGCACCGGCGGCGGGGGCCACGCCATCCAGATCGCCTCAAAACGGCTGTTCCGCAACTACCGCACCGACGTGACCCTGGACGTGCGCCAGATCAAAGTCGCCTTGAAAAAGCTGCGTCAGTTCGCCAAGGAAGGCCCCGAGGACGAGCTGGACGTGGACGCCACCATCGACAAGACCTGCCGCGAGGCGGGGGAGATCGAGCTGGTCTTCACCCGGGCGCGCAAGAACAAGGTCAAGGTGCTATTGCTGATGGATTCCGGCGGGTCCATGAGCCCCTACGCCCGCCTGGTGGACCGGCTGTTCTCGGCCGCCCACCAGATGAGCCATTTCCGCGACTTCAAGGCCTACTATTTTCACAACTGCATCTACCAGGACATCTACAAGGACATCTACACCAGCGAGGCCGAACCCACGGCCGGGCTGCTCAAGAACCTGGACGGCGACTACAAGGTGATCCTGGTGGGCGACGCCTACATGGCCCCATCGGAATTGTTCAGCGCCGGCGGGGCGATAGACTACTTCTATCACAACGACACCCCGGGCCTGGAGTGGCTGCGGCGCATCGCCGACCACTTCCGCTATTGCGTCTGGTTGAACCCGCTGCCCCAGCGGGCCTGGATCCATCCCACCATCCGCACCATCAGCCAAACCTTCCCCATGTTCCCGCTCACCCTGGACGGGGTGGAGGACGCGGTGAAGGCCTTGATGGTGAGACACTGATGACAGCGGTATTAAACAACGTGCTTCGCGGGAAGCCCAGGCAGGCGAGCCAGGTTTATCGTCCGATCCGGCGGGCTCGTCCCGAAGTTGGTGACGGAGGAGCTAGCATGCCCTTGCCGCCGGTTAAGGTCATCCCTTGCGGTGCCTGGCGGCGGGCTTGACGGCCCAAGTCCGGGTTGCCACCGGATCAATTCTCAAAACGCCACCGAGCTTGGGCACAAGCCCGATCCGGCCAAGATGGCCGGCCAGGGCATTCCCCATAAAATCGTAGGAGCGTTCGCCAAAAGTTATTCGCCTCGCCCAGTTCGGTTGTCCCGCCAGCGTCCGCCGCACTTCCCGTTACATGACTGCCAGATGCACGGGGACCACTCCATCGATCAAGGGACGGCCTAGAAATTCGCGTTGAGCTTGGGGATGATGGCCAACAACGCGGCCAGCTCCTCGGGTTCCAGGGCGCTGGCCAACTCGTGGGTTAGCTGGCGGTGCAACTGGTGGTGTTCAAGGAAGTATTTCTCGCCCTCGGAGGTCAGGGCCACCCGGATCGAGCGGCGGTCCTCCTGGTTGGGCTGGCGCGCCACCAGCCCCGCCCGCACCAGGCGGTCCACCATCACCGTCAGGGCCCCGGTGGTGATCCCCATCTTTTCGGCCAGCTCCTTCATGCGCAGTTGGCCGGCCGCGCCCAGTATCTCCAGGGTGTGCATCTGGGGCAGGGTGATGCCGGTCTCCTTGACCACCCCCTGCTCCCAGGACGAGAAGCGCTCGTAGAACTCCACCAACAGCCCGGCCAAGCGCTCGATCTGGTCCATGACCGCCTCCTCTAGGCTCCAACGGGCGCGGCGGGGGGCGCGGCGGCGGTCGGCTCGCGGAACAGGAGCAGACTGGCCGAGCTCAGCACCACGATGATGGAGCCCGCGTTGTGGAAAACCGAGGCCGCGACGGGGCTCAAGAGGCCGTAGGCCCCGCCCAGGATGGCCACGGCGTTGAACAGGAGCCCCAGGCCGATGTTCAATCGGATCAGGGCCAGCATCCGGCGGGCCAGTCGGATCAGGAGGGGCAGCTTGGCCACCTCGTCGTGGACCAGGGCGATGTCGGCCGTCTCCAGGGCCACGTCGGTGCCAGCCGCGCCCATGGCCACCCCCAGGTTGGCCCGGGCCAGGGCCGGGGCGTCGTTGACCCCGTCACCCACGAAGAGAACCCGCCGGCCCTGGGCTTGCAACTCCCGGATGACCTGGAGCTTGTCTTGGGGCTTGAGCCCGGACCAGGCCTCGGAGACGCCGATAGCCGTGGCGATGCGGCGCACCGACTGGTCGTGGTCGCCAGAGAGGATGCCGATGCGGGCGATGCCCAGGCTCTTGAGGTCCGCCACCGCCTGGCGGGCGCTGGTCCGCACCGTGTCGCTGACTCCCAGGACGCCGATGGGCGTTTGGTCGCGATAGACCACCAGCGGGGTCACTCCCTTTTGTTTCATGTCGGCCAGGCGGGTCCGCATCGGCCCAGGCAGAGCCGCCTCGCCCAGGCCGAGATAGGCGCTGCCCACCTCGATGACGCTGCCGTCCAGCAAGGCCCGCACTCCCAGACCGATCTCGCTCAACACGTTCTCGGCCCGGGTCACGCTGATCCGGGCGTAGTGGGCGGCCTTCATCACGGCCCGGGCCAGGGGGTGGTTGCAGTTCTGCTCCGCCCCGGCGGCGCAGGCGATGATCTCCTCCCGGGTCAGGCCGTCGGCGGTGACGATCTCTTCCACCCGAGGTTCGCCAAGGGTGAGAGTTCCGGTCTTGTCGAAAAGGACGGCATCGGCCCGGGCCGCCTCTTCCAAATGGCGGCCGCTCTTGACCAAAATTCCGGCCCTGGCCGCGCGGGCCACGGCGGCCACGGTGGCGGTGGGCGCGGCCATCAACAGGGCGCAGGGGCAGCCGGCCACCAAAACCGCCACCGCCCGCCCTGCCTCGCCGCTCAACCACCAGGCCAGGCCGGCGCAGGACAGGACCAGGGGGGTGAACCACCGGGCGTAGCGGTCCACCAGGCGGGCCGCGCGGGGCTTGTGGGCCTCGGCCTCGCTGACCAGGCGCACCACCCGGCCCAGGGCGGTGTCCTCGCCCACTTGGGTGGCCCGGATCTCGATGACGCCGTTGTAGTTGAGGCTGCCAGCCAGGACCGGCTCGCCGGGCCGGCGGGTGCGGGGGATGGACTCACCGGTGAGAGATGACTCGTCGATGGCGGTGACGCCGGAGAGGATGAGGCCGTCCACCGGAACCCGCTCGCCGGGTTTGACCAGCAGATGGTCGCCGACGCGTACGCTGGCCACCGGGACCACCCGTTGGCCCTCGGGGGAGAGCAGGGTGGCCTCCGCCGGGGTCATGCGGGCCAGGGCCTGGATCGAGCGCCGGGCGGATTGGCTGATGGCCTGTTCGATCAAGGAGCCCAGGGTCATGATGAAGCTGACGAAGGCGGCGGTGAGGAACTCGCCCTGGAGCAAGGAGGCCAGGATGGCCAGACTCACCAGCTCGTCCACGTTGACCCGGCGCTCCCACAGACCCCGGGCCGCCTCCCAGACGATGGGCGCGCCGTTGATCGCCACCGCGGCCAGGGCCAGCGCCAGCCCCGGCCAGACCGGAGACGCCGCCGACCATTGCCAGGAGTAGGAAGCCAGGGCCAAGGCCCCACCCAAGAGGCAGAGACGGAACGCCTTGCGGCTGAAAAGCTCCCGATATGCCCCGAGCTTGGAAAACCTGCCGATCATCGGTTGACTCCCGTGGTGGTTTGATTGCAAAGTATTTTTATAATCAAAATACAATGGCGTCAACCCATGCTGGAGAGCGTTGGGCCACCTCGCGGGTCGGCAGGTCATCACGGTTTACCCGCCCGCGGGCGCTTGCTATAGTTTCCCCCATGGACAGCCTGCTTAGCAGCCGGCCAGAGGCCGCCCGGGAGAAGATCGAGCCATGAGCCCTCCCCGCGCCTGGGCGGTCTTCCGCAAGGAGCTCATCCACATCCGCCGCGACCCCAGCAGCCTGGTGCAGATCGTTCTGATGCCGGTGATGCTGCTATTGCTCTACGGCTACGCCCTCACCTTCGACATCAAGCACGTGCCCACCGTGGTCTGGGACCGGGATGGCTCCTCCGAGGCCCGGCAATTCCTGGATCGGCTCTTTGGATCGCCCTATTTCCATGATTTGGCCCGGGTGAGCGATTTCACGGACGGCGGCCGGATGCTGGATCGGGGCGCGGCGCGGGTGGTGGTGGGTTTGCCCCATGATTTCGGCCGACAGGTCAAGGGCGAGGGCCAGGCCAAGGTGTCGGTGGTGCTGGACGGAGCGGACGCCAACACCGCCAACGTGATCCTGGGCTATATCCAGGCCGTGATTTCGGATTACAACCTGGGGCTCATGACCGAGCGCCTGCATCGGAAGGGCATGACCCGTCTGAACACCCCCATCAGCCCCGAGCCCCGGGTCTGGTACAACGAGGAGCTGGAGAGCCGCAACTTCATCGTCCCTGGCCTGATCGTGGTGATCATGACCATGGTGGGGGCGCTGTTGACCAGCCTGAGCGTGGTGCGCGAGCGGGAGCGGGGCAGCATGGAGGGGCTGATCGCCAGCCCGCTCAAGAAGTCCGAGCTGATCCTGGGCAAGCTGGGGCCCTACTTCATCATCGGCATGGTGGACATGGGCATCGCCATGGGCATGGGCCAGTTCCTGTTCGAGGTGCCCATGCGCGGATCCTGGCTCTTGATGATCGCCATGAGCGCCTTGTACCTGATGGTGATGCTGGCCCAGGGGCTGTTGATCTCCTTCGCGGCCCAGAACCAGCTGCAGGCCAACCAGCTATCCATGCTCAGCACTTTTCTACCGGCGCTGCTGTTGTCGGGCTTTATGTTCGACATTCGCCAGATGCCCTGGATATTGCAGGCCATCAGCTATATCGTTCCGGCCCGCTACTTCGTGACCCTGATCAAGGGGATCTACCTGAAGGGCCTGGGATTGGATTTGCTGTGGCCGGACGCCTTGCTGCTAGTGGGCTTCACGCTGCTTTTCCTGCTGCTGGCGGCGCGGCGGTTCGCCAAGAAGGTGCACTGAGCCATGTGGCGAAGGATCAGGAGCATGCTGGTCAAGGAGTTCATCCAGGTGTTGCGGGATAGGCGCCTGCGCATCCTGTTGTTCCTGCCGCCCCTGATCCAACTGATCGTCTATGGTTACGCGGTCAACTTCGACATCTCCCACATCCGAGTGGCGGTGTTGGACCAGGATCGCTCGGCCCAGAGCCGGCAACTGCTCAATCGCGTGACCGCCACGCCTTATTTCGACCTGGTGGCCTGGCTGGAGTCCGAGGACGAGGCGAGAAGGCTGTTGGATCTGGGCGAGGTGGCGATGGTGTTGCGCCTGCCGAACGACTTCGCCCGCAGGCTGAAACAGGGCGACACCGCCGGGGTGCAGATGCTCCTGGACGGCACCGACTCCAACCAGACCCTGGTGGTGATGCGCTATTTCAACCAGGTGCTGAGCGATTACACCCAGGATCTGATGCAGGACCGCCTCAACCGGCTGGGCCTCAAGCGACTGGAGATGCCGGTGGGGATCGAGCAGCGGGTCTGGTACAACCCCAACCTCACCGGTCGCTGGTCCTTCGTGCCCGGGGTGATCGCCATGGTGGTGCTGCTGGTCAGCCTGATGTTGACCGCCCTGGCGGTGGTGCGCGAAAAGGAGATCGGCACCATGGAGCAGCTCCTGGTCACGCCCTTGCGCCCCCTGGAGCTGATTCTGGGCAAGACGGTCCCCTTCGTGCTGATCAGCCTGATCGACGCGGTGCTGGTGACGGTGGCCGGGGTGTTCTGGTTCGAGGTGCCGCTGCGAGGCAGCCTATGGGTGTTGCTGTTGGGCCTGGTGCTGTTTTTGTTCAACTCGGTGGGGCTGGGGCTTCTCATTTCCACCCTTTCGCGCACCCAGCAGCAGGCCATGACCGCTGGCACCTTCATTCTCACCCCGGCGGTGCTGCTCTCGGGCCTGATTTTTCCCATCGCCAACATGCCCGAGCCGGTGCAGTGGCTCACCTACTTGAATCCGTTGCGCTATTTCATCATCACCGTGCGGGGGGTGTTCCTGAAGGGCGTGGGGCTGGAGGTGCTGTGGCCGGAGTATGTCGGCCTGGGGGCGTTGGGTCTGACCTTGCTGACCTTCAGCGTGCTGCGCTTCAAGAGCCGGATCGGGTAGGAAGCAGGGAATGTAAAAATTCGGGAGATTGCTTCGCAGCTGGCGCTTCTGGCAATGAGGCTAACTGGGGAAGCTGAAGATTGAGAAGAGATCGCCACGGCGCCTGGCGGCGTCTGGCGATGACAAGAAAGGTTGATAGTCCCCGTAACGAAAGCCGGCCAGCGGTCACGCTGAGCCACACCCCCGGGGCGAAAGGGCGCAAGCCCTTTCGCCAGCTTTTTTCGGAGGGGGTGTGGGGGAACCATTTTTGCGCAGCAAAAAGGGTCCCCCCACAAACTCTTACATCGACTCTTCGTTGGTGGCCTGGACGGCGCGGTCGATTTCGGCCTGGAGTTGGGGGGGCAGGCCGGGGATGTCGACGCTGAGGAAGCCGCGCACGATGGTGGCGGTGGCCTCGTCCTCGGTCAGGCCGCGGCTTTGCAGGTAGAGGATCTCCTCCTGGGCGATCTTGCCCACGGCGGCCTCGTGGCTCATCTCCACCCCGTCGACGAAGCCGTCCAGCTGGGGCACGGCCAACATGGCTCCGCCGCCGAGGATCAGCCCACGGCATTCCAGGTGGGCCTTGATGTCAGGGGCGTTGCCCACCAGGTGGCCGCGGGCCATGATCTTGCCGCCACCCGTGATGGCGCGGCTGACGATCTCGGCCCGGCAGTGGGGGTGGTTGAGGATGACCCGGCTGCCGGCGTCGATGTCGGTGATGGGGGTGCCGACCATGATGCTGTAGAAGCGGGCCACCGCCCCGGGGCCGGCCAGGGTGGCGGTGGGGTACATTTGCAGCGAGCGCACCGGCTTCATGCAGATGTAATTGCTCAAGAACAGGCCGTCCTCCTCGATGATGGCGGCGCTGCGGGGGCGCACCTTCATCTCCTCGGCCCAGTTGTGGATCATGGTGAAGGATAGCTTGGCGCCTTTCTTGACGTAGAACTCGCTGACCCCGGCGTGAACTCCGCTGCGCATGTGCTCGCTGGTGACGCAGCCGCTGATGATGTGCAGCTCGCTGCCCTCCTCGGCGATGATGATGTTGTGGACGTTCTGCTGGAGCTTGTCCTGGTCCATGTAGAGGCAGGCCTGGATCGGGAAGATGGTCTTGCTGCCGGGCAGGGCGCGGATGACGTAACCGTCGTGCAGGTCCAACTCCACCGAGGCGGTGTATTTATCGGCGTCCACCGCCACCGCCTTCCAATAATAGTCCCAGATCCAGGGGTGATGCTCCAGGGCCTGGCGGATGGGCAGCACCTCCACCCCCTCCTGCTTGCTGGAGCAGTGCAGGACGGAGGTGTCCTTCATGATGTAGGTGCCGCCGCGCTCCTGGCTTTTGACGTCCACCCCGCCCAGGAGCAGACGGTCCAGGTCGGCCTGGGGCAGGGAGCAAAGGTCGGCCTCGGCCATGGGCGATTGGGGCGGGGCGGTCCGCTGGTACTGGGAGAGGTCGATGTCCTCGCCGATGGCCGCGGCCTTGGCCGCCGCCGCCAGGGCCTTTTCCCTCAGTTGTTCTCTAGGGTGCATCGCACGCACTCCTCGTAGCCGTACTGCCCCACGCAGTGCAGGATCTCGCGGGGGTTGTTGCCGCAGGAGAGAACGCCGTCATAGAGCACGTAGCCCTTGTCGGCCTCCAGATAGTCCAGGATGTAGCCGGTGTGGGTGATGATCAGGCCCATCTTGGTGCGGGCCTTGCGGCTCTGGCGGATGGTCTTGGCCCCGGGGAGGGCCAGGTCGCCGTCCTTTTGCAGGAGTTCGGCGATGGTGTGGCCCACCAGGGCGATGTTCTCCATGTCCACTCCGCTCTCGGGCTCGTCGAAGAGCAGGAGGTCGGGCTTCTGGGCCATGAGCTGCAAAAGCTCGCTGCGTTTGATCTCGCCGCCGCTGAGGCCGGCGTTGACGTCTCGGTCCAGAAAGGCGGCGAAGTTGACCCGCTCGGCCATCTCCTCCAGATCCGGCTGGTCGCCGCCGGCGCAGAGGGAGATCATCTGGCGGGTTTTGAGACCGTGGATGGTGGGCGGGCGTTGGAAGGACATGCCGATGCCCAGGCGGGCGCGCTCGTCGATGGAAGCGCGGGTGATGTCCACGCCCTTGAAGGTGATCTTGCCACCCACCACTTTGTACTGGGGGTAGCCCATGATGGTCATGAGCAGAGAGGTTTTGCCCGAGCCGTTGGGCCCGAACAGGATGTGGGTCTCGCCCGGAGGTATCTCCAGGTCGATGTGCTTCAATAGGAGCCGATCGCCCAGCTCCACCGCCAGGTCTTCCACCACCAACATGGCTTTCCTCTTTTGCTTGGGACCGGCAGGCGCCGGCGGGGTCGTTTTTGTCTGGAGCCTGGAATCAGTTTAGGAGCGGGGGGGCGAGGCGTCAAGTTGTGGGCGTAGCCTCTGCCCGGCCCGGGTCGGGACTGGTAAGATTGGGACAGCGCGCCTGGTGCGCGCCAAGGATGTCCGACCGGGCATTGGGGCGCTAACTATGCGTAAGACAATATTCTTTTTTCTAGTCATCCTTTGGGCGTCCGGAGTCGGCCAGGCCTGGGCGGAGCCGCCCGACCAGCGCCGCACGCTGGTGGTGGGCACCACCTTGCTGGAACCGTTCGTCATGAAAAACCGGGATGGGGTTTACCGGGGGCTGGCGCTGGACCTCTGGGCGGCGGTGGCCCAGGATCTGGGTCTGGACTACAAGTTGGTGGAGCTGGACCTGGCCGACCTGCTGAACGCGGTCAAGACCGGAGGGGTGGACGTGGCGGTGGGGCCGATCACGGTCACCAGCGCGCGGGAGAAAGAGATGGACTTCTCCCATCCCTACTTCCACACCGGCCTGACCCTGGCGGTGCGGAACCATCTGGTGCAGGGCTGGCGCGAAACCTTCAAGCACCTTTTCAGCAGTCGGCCGATGCTGGTGCTCTTGGCGGTGCTGGTGGGGTTGGTGCTGATGGGGGCCCTGGTCTGGCTGGCCGAGCGCCGGGCCAACCGCCAGCAGTTCGGGGACGGGATGCGGGGCGTCGGGCATTCGCTGTGGTGGGCGGCCCAGACGCTGTCGTCGGTGGGTTATGGTGACAAGACGCCCATCACCCTGCCGGGACGGGTGCTGGCCTTTGTCTGGATGATGATCTCCCTGGTGCTGGTGAGCCTGTTCACGGCGGTGATCACCACCGCCCTGACCGTGAACCACCTCAACCAGGTGGTGCGCGGTATCCAGGACCTGGTGGATGTGCGGGTGGGCACCGTGGCAGCCAGCAGCAGCGAGACCTTCCTGGCCAAGCACCGGGTGGACTTCGCCCGCTATCCCGGACCCCGGGACGGCCTGAAAGCTTTGAACCGTGGCGACATCGACGCTTTTGTCTTCGACGCCCCGATCCTGCAATACATCATCAAACACGAGATGACCGACGGGATTCGAGTGATCGGCAAGACCTTCGATCCCCAGGACTACGCCTTCGCCCTGCCCAACCAGAGCCCCTGGCGCAAGGCGATCAACACCGCCCTGCTGCGGGCCATTCATGGCGAGCCATGGCGGGACGCAATTTACCTATATCTCGGCGACGACGCGGTACCGCAGGCGCCGATGGCCGAGCCATAGCCCCACATCATCATCGCCGCGTCGGGGGCGGGTTGCGGACTCTCCCCGCGCACGGGCGTCGAGGAGGCGACATGAAAGCTTGTTCCGCCACCCACGCCGGCCTGAGCCGAAGGGGATTCCTGCTGGCCGCCGGCCTGGCGGCCACCGTCCCGGCCTGGCTGAGCCTGGCCGATGCGGCCCGGGCGGCCTCCCTGGCCAGCGGGCTGCCGGCCCAGGCCAACTATTTCGAGCGGGCCTTCGGCATCACCCCGGCCGATCTGTCGCGGATCATGGGCGAGGCCCTGGCCCAGGGCGGCGATTACTGCGATCTCTATTTTCAGCACAGCCAGGGCACCTGGATCGTGATGGAGGACGGGGTGGTCAACCGGGCCTACACCTCGGTCAGCCTGGGGATGGGGGTGCGGGTGCTGATCGGCGAACAGACCGGCTACGCCTTCAGCCAGGTGCTGGAGATGCCGGCCATGCTGGAGGCGGCGCGGGCGGCGGCCTCCCTGGCCCGGGCCGGCGG
>JAIWNN010000144.1 GCA_020216805.1 Desulfarculus sp.
CAGCTCCTTCATGCGGATCAGCTTCTCGTCGATGACGCTCATGGCGCCCTCGGCGGTCTGAATCATGCTGATGGCGTCGCTGGCGTTGCGGATGCCCTGGTTGATGACCGAAATATCGGAGCGCATCAACTCGCGAATGGCCAAACCGGCGGCGTCGTCGGCGGCCGAGTTGACCCGCAAGCCCGAGGACAACCGCTGGGTGCTGGTGGACAACCGCCCATAGATCGTACTCAGGTTCCTGGCCGCGTTCATGGCCATCAAGTTGTGATTGACTACCAAGCTCATCTCAACCCCTCCTTGGTTGGCGTGGCGCCAAGATCCCTTTGGCGCCTTGTTTTTCTGCTGGGCTAGTGTCTTTCCCCTTGAGTTCCGGGTTGGCAGCCCGGCGCCACCGCCCTGCATTCACCGGTCTTATCGGCCGGGCGAAAATCGCCTAAAGACTTTTTTGTCGCCGGGGCGAAAAAAAATTAAAGCCGCCCGGGGCGGGGCCCGGCGCCCGGCGAACCAGGCCGGACGCCCCGGCCAAGCGTGGGCCATGGTTGACAGTATCCCCGCGTGGCCCTTACACTTCCGCCAGATCGACCCGGCGCAACCCATCATCCGGTGGAGGTCAGGATGCCGCCCGCGAAAGGCAAGCAAAAGCCACCGACCCCGTCCAAGCAAGGCCCGGCCCCCCACAACCGTCCCACCATCAGTTGCTGCATGATGGTGAAGAACGAGGAGAAACGCCTGGCCACCGCCCTGGCCAGCGTGCGCCCCTGGATGGACGAGATCATCGTGGTGGACACCGGCAGCACCGACCGCACGGTGGAGATCGCCCAAGAATTCGGCGCCAAGATCTATCACCACCCCTGGGAGTACAACTTCTCGGTCCACCGCAACCAGTCCATCAGCTACGCCAGCGGCGACTGGCTGTTCATCTTCGACGCCGACGAGGAGCTGGACCAGGAAACCGCCCCCCTGCTCTATGACGCGGTGCGGGCGCCAGTTGGCATCAACGCCTTCCTGGTCGAGCTGTACAACGACATCAGCGCCGGGGGAGAGACCTTCATCCTCCACCCGCGCCTGTTCCGCAATCACGTGGGTTTCCACTACGAGGGTCTGGTCCACAACCGGCCCATGGTCACCGGGCAGGTGGCCCGCATCGGAGTCAAGCTGTGGCATTACGGCTACAACGAGGACCCCGAGACCATGGAGGCCAAGCACCAGCGACGCTTGAGCATGATCCGCAAGTGGGCCGAGAACGAGCCGGACAACTTCCTGGCCCATTCCTACCTGGCCCACACCCTGGTCTCGCGTATGGAGAGCGTGTCCGAGGCGGTGGACGAGGCCTACCGAGCCCTGGAGCTGTTGCAGCAAGAGCACGGCAAAGAGCGCCACTACCCCCACGTCTACTATCCTTTGATCAATGGCCTGGCCATCCTGGGCCGGGACCAGGAGGTGCTGCGCCACGCCCCGGAATGCCTGGCCAAGGTCCCGGTCTACCCCGATCCCCTGTTTTTCGTGGTCATGACTCACTACAAGCACCGCCGGTGGGAGGAGTTGGTCCAAGCCGCCGAGCAGTACTGGAAGCTGCAGATGGAGGCCAGGGCCAACCCGGACGCCTTCATTTTTTTCGAGAACATGACCTTGGACCAGATGAACCTGGTCCTACTGCGCTGGGTGGTGGCCGAAGCCTTCTTGGGGCGCGAGGACCGAGCCGAGGAGCTTTTCGCCCGCATGGAGGAGTTCAACAAGCTGGAGCAGTGCAGCCAGCAGGCGTTGGCCACGCTTCTGGCCCATGATTTCACGACCCTGGTCCAACGCCTCAATCAAAGGGCCATGCGATCCCATCCGGAATGGGACTGGACCCGGCAGATCGAGCGCCTGACCCTGGACAAGCTGGAGAGTCGGCGAAGCGAGGATCTGGGCCGCCAGGGGCGCGAGGCCCTGGCGGCTGGCCGACCGACCGAGGCGGTGGATCTCCTCTCCCGGGCCGAGCGTCTGTCGCCGCTGTCTCCCGAGATCGTTTTCGACCTGGCCCAAGCCTTGGACCGCTCTGGACGGACCGAGCAGGCCATTGCCTGGATGATGCGGGGGCTGGACCTCTACCCCGGTCAGATCGCGGCCTGGCGAAGGTTGGGAGACCACTATTTCGGTCGAGGTGAGTACGCCAGCGCCCAGGCCGCCTATGGCCGGCTGCTGATGCTCCAGCCCGCGGATGAGACGGCCATCTCGCGCCTAGCGGTCTGCCAGCGCCGGCTGGCCCAGGCCCCACCCTGCGTGGCCGATCAGCCTCCCCGCCTGCTGGTCTTCCTGGTTGGCGGCATGAGCCTGGATCTGATCAAGTTGCCCGCGCCCCACTTCCTGATGGGCAAGGCCTGGGGAGGGCTGTTGCTGCCCGAGCCGGCCAAGGCCACCGACTATCCAGCCTGGGCCACCATCTACACCGGTCTGGAGCCGGATCGCCATGGTCTGACCAGCGAGACCGTAGGCGATCGCGCCCCCCGCCTGGATGACCTGGCCGTGTTGTCGGTCTGGGAGATCATGGCCCGGGAGCTCAGCCTGGGTCTGGTGGCGATTCCCTTGGGCTGCCCGCCGACCCGCCTGCCGGGCTGGGCCCTGGCTGGCTATCCTGGGGGCCGCCTGGCTCCGGATCTGGTTCATCCCCCGAGCCTGGCTGGTCAGGCGTTGGCCAGCGGCTACCGCACCGATTTCGTCCTCACCGATTACGAGCGCCAAATCGCCAGCCAGAAGCTGGAGACCGACGTGCGCCAGGAAGCCCTGCTCCACCAGGTGGAGCGCAACAAGCTAAGCACCGCCATGGGCCTGCCGGCGGTGGATGTGCTGGTGGTGGGACTCAACGCCTTGGAGTTGGCCCAGCAGACCTGGGAGCTGACCAATTACCGCACCTTCGCCGCCTATCAGCAGGTCTACGCCCTGATCGAGACCACCGTGGCCGCCCTACGGCCCGGCGCCTTCGCGGTCTTGAGCCAGCGGGGATACCATCACCAGAACCGCAAGCCCGACGCAGATGGCTTCTATTGCCTGTCCTGGTTGCGGGGAGAAGCGGGCAAGGCTAACGCCACCGACGTGGCCCCGGAACTACTTAAGCGGGTGGGGCTGGATCCCGGACTGCTGGGAAGCCCTCGGGGCTGAGGCGGCCGGAGCCTCGACTCGCCGGCGGTCAGGGGAAGACCGGGACCACCCAGTTCTCCCCCGCCGCCAAGCGGCCCCACACCGCCCCCTGGGCGAAGTCCAGGCTCTGGGCGTTGATCCGGCGGCGTTGCTCCGGGTCATCGCGCCAGGCGGCCATGGCCCGGCGCTCCTCCTCCATCTCCCGCCAGATCAACACCATCCGGGTCATCTGCTCCTCGCCGCCGGCCAGAGCCTGGGCCCGATCCTGCCAGTCGGCCTGGGCCAAGGCGGGGTCATCCTCGATCCGGGCGGAGAGTTTGGCCAGCATGGACCGCAACTGGGTCCGATCCAGGCGGCAAGTCTGGGGGTAGCGGAAGGTGTAGGGATTGCTGAAGAGTAGATGGTGGCCGCCCGCCCCGGCCCAGAAGCGATAGCTGGCCATGGAATCCCAGATCAGCACCCGGCGGGGGTTCACCGCCGTGGCCAGGTGGGACAGGCCGCCCTCGCGACCCACGAATCCCGCTGCCCGTCCCAGGAGCCAGGCCAGATCCAGCAAGGTGGAATCGGGGTGGTCGGAGGGCAGGCAGATGTCAACTTCCGGAGTCAGCTCGCCATAATCCGGGGCCCCCACCGCCACCAGGTGGAAGCCGGGGCGCAGGCGGCGCAGCAACTCGATCCACCACTCCCGGTCCTGCCAGAGGCTGTCGGCCCGGTCGCCGTGCAGGGGATAGACCACCAGCGTCGGCCGCTGACGGGCCAGCAGACCGGCCAGGCGGACGGGCCGGGCCGGGTCCACAAAGACGCTGGGGCGGTCGTCGGTGTTTTCCAGACCGTAGTGCAGGCTATGGGCCAGGATGGGATTGGCCCGCACCTGGTCCACCGGCCGCACCCCCTGGGGCAGACGCAAGGTGGCGGCGCTGACCCAGGTCACCGCCCGTCCGAAGCGGGCCACCGGCAGGGCCTGGATCCTCGGACCGCCGTCCGGCTCCAGCACCAGCTCCCGCACCAGGGGATGGCTTTCCACCAGCTCCCGGGCCGCGCCGGGCTGCATGAACAGCCGCACCGGACGTCCCTGATTGCGCAAAAGCCCCAGCACCATCAGGGTGTCGCCCAGGGCCAGGTTGGCCGGCGGCTGACAGCGATCGCCATCCAGCCCGATATAGATTGGGCAATCCAGGTACTCCACCGTGTTGCGCAGATGATACGGAATCTGGTGAATATCCACCGCCGCGCTCCCGGTCTTTTGCCGCCGCCGGGCGGCTAACCCGGTGGCATCATAGGCCGCGCCTGCGATGGCTGTCAAAGATCATTCAAGTCTCCACCGCCATAACCCGATCAGATTAGTGAGCAGGCCAGCAAGACTGGCCCGGTCAGGGCGGCAACATCTTCCCCCTTGCCTGGGCGGGGTCGATTTTCGCTCCGGAAGCCGACGCCTTTTGTCTCGCGTTTCAGCTTGTTAGGAAAAAGATCGTTTCGGCACAGGCATTGCATAAAGGCTGATCGGAAGCTTCGCCTGCACTCCAGCCCCGGGACGTGAGGAACATGGCCACCAACGCCACCACCAGCAGCAGCCTCACCAACCTGACCTCGACGCTCCTCAGCGGGTCGATCAACTTCGCCGGCCTGGGCTCCGGCACCGATTTCAACAAGATCGTGGACCAGTTGGTGAAGATCGAGTCCATCCACAAGACCCGGATGGAGACTTGGAAGGCCACCTGGGAAGCCAAGATCACCTCGATGACGGCGCTTAACCAGCGCCTCAACGCGGTCGAGGAGGCGGCCGGGGCCATGGACACCAGCGCGGAGTTCATGGCGCTGAGCGCCTCCACCAGCTCCTCCTCGGTGGCCACCGCCACCACCACCACCGGCGCCACTCAGGGCGCCTACCGGCTGACAGTGGGTGGCAATGTGCCCCAGATCCTGCGCAGCGCCGGCCTGGCCAGCTCCTCCACCACCGCCGTCAGCGCCGGCGGCGGGACCATGATCCTGCGGGTGGGCAGCACCGACTACAACGTCACCCTGACCGGGGGGGAGACCCTGGCCCAGTTGCGCGACGCCATCAACGCCCAGGCCTCGGGCGCGGTCACCGCCACCATCGAGGACGACGGCACCGGCAGCCGCAGCCAGCACCTGGTGCTGACCGCGGTCACCGGCGGCGACGCCGGCCGGGTGGACGTGGTGCAGAACCCCACCCTGCTCTCCTTCGACTCCCACGACGCGGCCCTGGCCTCCTCCTCCCTGGGAGTGGGCGTCTCGGTGGCCGGCCAATTCACCGGCGACAAGGCCGACGGCAGCGTGGCCACCTACAGCTTCACGATCCAGAACGTCAGCGGCGGCGGAACCGTGGGCGCCGACAGCTTCGAGATCTCCTGGACCCGTTCCTGGGACGGCGGTCCGGCCAGCACCGCGACGGTGATCACCGTGCCCGCCGACTACCAGCCCGGCGACAGCATTGAGGTCGAACAAGGCGTCTACATCCAGTTGCAAGCCGGCACGGTGGCCAACGGCCAGACCTTCACCGTCAACGCCTACGCCAACGACATCGATGACGCCGAGCTCCAGAAATGGTCCGGCACCAGCGCCGTGACCACCTCCGGCAACTACCAGGGCTCGGTCAGCAAGACCTACAGCTTCACCGTGATGTCCTCGGGCGCCATCGCCTCCGGCGGGGGCGACACCGTGGTCCTGCGTTGGACCGACTCCCTGGGGCGGACCGGCACCGTCAGCGTCAGCGACAGCGACCAGACCTACAGCGTCGAGCAGGGATTTTCCCTGAAGCTGAGCCAGGGCACCCTGGTCGCTGGCGACACCTTCCAGGTCAACGTCTTCGCTCCGGTGCAGCAGCAGGGCCAGGACAAAGGCCTGGCCCAGGCCACCAAGGTGGTGCACCAAGGCTTCGCCGACAAGGACACCACCGCCGTGACCACGGCCAACGCCACCTTCAGTTACACCTACAACGGCAATAAGATCGACGTCGGGGTGCCGGCCGGCACCACGCTTTCGCAGCTGGCGACCCTGATCAACGTCGATTCGGACAACCCCGGCGTCAACGCCAGCATCATCAACGACGGCCTGGGCCTGCCCAACAGCTACAAGCTGGTGCTGACCGGCAAGAACTCCGGTGCGCAATACCAGATCTCCAACGTCAGCCATGATTTCAGCGGCTCCAGCTTCAGCAGCGGCGGCGAGTTGGGCGGCGGCTTCGACGTGACCCAGTTGGCCACCAACAGCATGATCAAGGTGGACGGCTATCCCTCCGGCGCCTCCAACTACCTGCAACGCAGCAGCAACAGCATCGACGGCGTGATCAACGGCGTCACGCTCTCTCTGCACGACGCCGGCAGCACCGTAGTCACTGTCTCGGTGGACACCAACGCCATCAAGGACAAGATCGAGGCCCTGATCAACGCCGTCAACTACGCCCAGAGCTACATCCGCGAAGCCACCAAGTACGACTCGTCAACCGGCGAATCCGGCGTGCTCATCGGCAACTACTCCTACTACATCATCAAATCGCGTCTGGACTCCACTCTCAACCAGAGCATCGCGGGGCTGGTGGACGGCCAGGACACCTTCACCCACCTGAGCCAGATCGGCATCACCACCGACCCCAACAACGAAGGCACCTGGACCATCGACAACACCATGCTGTCCAAGGCTCTGGCCCTTGACCCGGAGGCGGTGGCCAACCTGTTCATCAACAACCCCACCAAGGGCAGCACCGGCGCCGCCCAGCGGGTCTACAAGGAGACCAAGGCCCTGACCGATTCCAAGACGGGCATGCTCAACGTTCTGATCGAAAACTACAACGACATCATCACCGATATCGACAAGCGCATCGAAAGCGAGGAAAAGCGCCTGGAGCTGTACCGCCAGCGCCAGATCGAGCGTTTCGCCCGATTGGAGGCGACCCTGTCCACCCTCAACGCGCAGTCCAGCGCGGTGGATAGCGCCATCAAGCAGTTGCCGGGCAACAAAGACTAACCCCCCAGCAGGGCCGCTGGGGGACGACCCATGACCAAGGAAGGGATGGGACTCATGTTGAACTACGCGCAAAACCAATACCGGAAGACCCAGGTGGCCACCGTGGACCGCGGACGGCTGATCGTCCTGCTCTACGAGGGGGCCATCAGCTTCCTGATCAAGGCCAAGACCTGCCTGACCGAGGACGACATCCCGGCCTGCGCATCCTTGATCAATCGCGCCCAAGACATCATCGACGAGCTCAACGCCTCGCTGAACATGGAGTTGGGAGGAGAGATCGCCGCCAATCTGCGCCGGCTGTACCTCTACATGGGCGACCGCCTGGTGCGGGCCAAGATTCGCCGCGAGGAAGCGCCGATTGACGAGGTGATCCGCATCCTGACCAGCCTGAACGAGGCCTGGCGCGAAGCCCTGGCCAAGCCCGAGGCCCAGGAGGTTTTGAGCCGCCAGCCGGTCCAACCCACCACCACCCAGGCCCGAGGTGGGGTGCGGATCTGACGCCAGGTCCTTTTTGGGATCGCGGTTCCGTTGAGGCGCCAGCCTCCGCTCCCATCCCCGACAGATCTCGCGCCCGCGCGGCCGGTTCCACCGCCGGCCACGCGGGCGCGTCTCCTGCCCAGCGCCGGCGACAGGGAAATCCAGCAGCTTCATGTCCTGGCCAGGCCGACCCGGCCCGGCCACCAGCCAGGCGGTCGCGATGACCAGCGCCTTTTGAATTAGCTTCCAATCATGGGCTTGAGGATCAGCCCTGGCGGGAAAGCAAGCCGTACTTCAGCCCCCAGAGGACCAAGTGCTCGCATTGATAGGCCGGCATTTGCGGGGCTAGGTCGGCCTGGAGTTCGGCCAGGCTGGCCCGCTGGCCCCGGGCGGCCAGGGCCTCCAACACCCGATCCAGTTCTGCGGGCGGCAGGGTGGCGGCCGCGTCGGGATAAGGGGCCTGGGCCCAGTCTCCGGCGGCGCGCCGCGCAGCCAGGGGCCCGGGCGACAAGAGCAGATCGTCGGCGATGGCCCGACTGGGAAAGTGGCCGAAAAGCTCGCCCTGGCCAGCGGCCAGCACGTCCATCAACCGCGCCGGCCGACCCAGGGCCTGGGCTTGGGCGCGCAGCCGCAGCCAGATCTCCTCCAGACGCGGCACCACCCGTCCCCATTCGAAACGCTCGGCCGCCCGCTGTCGGGCGGTCCGGCCCAGGCCCTGGCGAAGCCCGGGATCGCCCGCCAGACGGAGCAGGCGTTCCACCAGGACATCCAAATCCACCGCGGTGCGCTGGGCCACCTGCAGGGCGGCGATATGCTCGGGCAGGATGGTCCAGGCCGCGTCCAGGGGCTCGAAGCTGGCCGGTCCCAGGGTGGGGACCAGGAAGCCGGTGCGTCCCTCCACCACCAGGTCGCGGTAGCCGCTGAAGTCGCTGGCCACCACCGGCCGGGCCGCGGCCATGGCCTCGATGATGGACAGGCCGAAGGTCTCCTGGAGGTTGTCGGTGACGGCCACCACCACGTCGGCCGCGGCCAGGAGCGTCGGTTTGATCTCGCTGTCGAAGTCCACCGACAGGCTGACCCGTCCCTCCAGGCCCAGGCGACGGGCCTGCTCCAGAAGGGCCTGGCCATAGCCCGCGCCGCCGCCCCCGGCCAGGATCAGGCGCGCGGGGACCCCACGCTCGATCAGCAGCGCCAGGGCGCCGATCAAGGGAGCCAGGTCGCACTTGTCCGCCGGCGAGAGGCGACCCAGGCTGAGCAGGGTGAACTCGTCACCGCCGAGGCCGAGGCGGGCCCTGGCCTCGGCCTGGTCCAGGAGCGGGAAATCCGATAGACGCACGCCCAGGGGCGCGATCTCCAGACGTCCGGCGAAACCGGCGCCGTTCAGCCCCAGGGCTCGCAGCCGCAGGGTGGAGGCGGCGAAAGCGCGGGAGAGGTGCTCCCGGGCGGCGCGGCTGGTGCAGATCACCGCGTCGTAGGGCATGGCCCCGGGCAGAACCTTGTAGAGGTTGCGCACCTGGGTGGGCCAGTAGCTAAGGGTGTGGGTGATGCAGGTGATGGGGGTCGGATGACGGGCCACCCGGTTGCGGAGGTGGCAGAGTTCGGGCAGATAGCGGTCCAGCTCCGGGGCGTGGAGAGCGGTGTAGGCGGTGCGTTCCAGGGACGAAGGCAGGGCCAGGGCAGGCAGAAGCTTGACCCGGCCGGCCAGCTCCGGTCGCTCCAGCCAAGGGGCGTAGACCCGCTGGAAGGGGGCCAGCGCGCCCTGGAAGGGCAGGAAAAAGTGCAGCTCGTCGAAGCTGGAGTGCTCCAGCAGGGCCGTTACCACACCAAAGTTGGCCACCTTGCGCCCCAGGCGGCGGTCCGGCTCGGACAGCTCGTCGAAGGCGTTGATAAAGCCCAGTATCTTCACCGCTGGCGTCCTTAGCTCAAGCGGTGCGCGAGAGCTTGTCCGGCCCCCGTCCAGCCAGAGGCGCCGGACGGTAGGCGGAGAAAAGCTGCCGGCCGGTCTCCAGCCGTCCCAACTCCTGGCGCATCTCGGCCATCTCCCGCTCCAGGAGTCGGACGGACTCGCGGTCCAAGGAGTTGAGGCGCTCGGACAGTACCCGCAGCTTTTCCAGCAGGGACTGGGCCTCGGCGGCCTCGGCCGGATCCAGGCCGGCCAGAACCGCCTCCCAGTCGCGCCAGACCGGCTGCAGGCGGCGATGGCGACTCATCACCCGGCGGAACACGATCTGGCGACGAGCCATGAGGTCATTGAGGGCCTCTTGCTGGTGGTCCCGCAACAGGCCGCGCCCGGCCAGGGCCAGGCCGGCCAGCTCGTCCTGGTCCCGGGTCAGCTCCCGCAATTGGTTGAGGAGCCGCATCAGTGGGCCTGCCGGCGCAGGCGGGGCATCAGCTCCGACCAGGCCTGGAGCTCGTCCCTGAGATCGTGCTCCAGGATGTCGGCCAGGAGGATCCAGTCCTCCTGCTCCTGGGATTGCAGCATCTCGGAGATCAAGCCGTTGAGGCGGGCCTGGCTCTGGGCCAGGCTGGGCAGACCGTCCAGGCCCTGGGCGCTGTCCAGCCGCAGGGTCTCGCAGGCCCCGTCCACCAGTTGCAGGAACAGATGCAGGGTCTCCAGCAGAGAGCTGTATTGCTGATTGGCCTCGCGGTCGTCGGCCACCCTGAACAGCTCGGCCACCTGGGGCAGCGATCCGGTCATGGCCTGCAGGTAGGCCCTGGCGTTATCCAGGAAATGCAGCGCCACCTGCCGGGCGTCCATGGTCTCCAGCTCCAGGTGGTCGATGGCCTCCCGAGGCAGGCTGCCAGCCGGTCCCTGCTGGCTGAGTTCATAGGGCCGGCCGTTGACCTTCAGCTCCACCAGGGTGCGGTCGGCCAGTTCCTCGCCGCTCAGCAGGTGGTCCAACATCTCGCCCAGGTTGGCCCCCCTGGGCTCCACCGCCAATGGCTTGCCGTCCATCCAGACTTCCATGTCCATCACTCCCTTTGTCAGTCAGCCCAGCCGTCGCCCTCAGTTGCGAGCCGCCTCGGCCGGGGCCATGATTTCCAACAACGCGGCCGCCGGATCGTCGGTTGCGCCGGGCAGAGGCAGATCCTCCCGCGCCGGTCCCAGGCAACGCTCCAGCAAGGCTTCCATGCGGTGATAGTAGGTGTGTTGGGCCAGCACCCGGCGGCGTCCCGCCTGGGCGATGGCCGCGCGCTGCTCGGGATAGCGCCGGTAGTGCTCCACCATCTCGAGAAGCTGCGCCTCGTTCTCGAAGACCGCCACCTCGCGACCCGGCTCCAGGAACCGCTCCAGGCCCCGCACCCGGTCCACCAGCATGAAGCCGCCGCAGGCCGGCACCTCCAGGGTGCGGGGGTTGACCCAGTCCGCGCCTTCCGGACGATGGGCATCCTGGGGCGAGGAGTGCAGATTGAGCACGATCTCGCAGCCGTTGTAGACCTTGACCACCTCCTCGGCCTCCAGGTAGCGCTCCTCGGCCAGATGAGGGGCCAGGGCCTGGCTGCCGGTCCAGCCCACCCCCCACAGGCGCAGGGGCAGACCCCGCCCCACCAGGTCGGCGAAGATTCGCCGCCGGTTGGCGTAGCCCGCGCCCATGAAGCCCACCACCCCGCCGTAGCGCTGGCGGTCGGCGGGGCTGAGGCTCAAGGGCCGGTGACAGGGCGGATGGGCGGCCATGGGCAGGAAATCATGCTCCACCCCCAGGCGCTCCAGCTCGGCGCTCAGCTCCGGCCCCTGGATGTGGAAGAAATAGTCGTAGGCTCCGGCCACCTCGCGGAAATAGGGCATGGCCCGGAAGTCCTCCACGAACCAAAAGGCGATGGGGGCGCCCAGGGCGCGCAGATCCTTGAGGGCCCGGCGATCCAGGGGGGCCTGGGCCAGGGCCAGCACCAGATCGGGCTGGAAGACCTCGGCCTCCAGGACGGTCAGCTCACCCAAAAAGCGCATCAGGGGGGCGTAGACCCGATCCACCCGCTCCGGCGTCGCGCCGCAGGCGTACATCCTCTCGTGCAGGGGTTTGAGCTGGTCCAGGGGGGCCAGGCGGGTCTGACAGCCCAGGGCGATCAGCGCCTCGGCGCACCAGTGGGCCACATTGAGCGAGCCGCCCCAGACCGGCGGCACCACCAGCACCCGGGGCCGATCCGGTCGGAGTCGGCGGGTCGACGGCTCGTTGAGGCGGCGAGCCAGGGTCTCGGCCGCGCCGGGATGCAGGCGTGACTCGGCGCGATGGATGAGCAGACCCCGGCCGCGCAGGTCGCCCAGATCGGCGGGATCCACCACCAGGCGCAGGCTGGGCAGCAGAGCGGTGAGGTCGCGGCCGGCCAGGGCCACGCGCAACAGCCGCGGATCCGGCTCCCAAACCACCAGGTCGCGGCCGGCCAGGGGCTCCAGATGATAACCCAGGCCAAAGCCCAACACCACCAGGGAACCATCAGGGGCTTGGGCCGCCTGCCGCCGGCCCTCGGCCGCCGGGTCCACCCCGGAGGTGAGGCTCAAACCTCCCAGCTTGAGGCTGGGCGCGCCCTGGCGGCTGGGCGAGACCAGGGCCTCGGGGTGAGGCGGGGTCCGCTCCAGGCGACGGGCCAGGTCGGGCTGGCGCTGGGCCAGGACGGCCAGGTTGGCGGCAAAAAAGTCCACAATCGCTCTCCGCGCGTGCTGTCACGCTGATTTGTGCAAGATCGATACCACGGACTCAGAGCCCTGCCGCCGCCGCCAGCCAATCCCGGGCTCGGCCGCAGGCCTGGGCCAGGCGCGGGGGTGCCCCCGGGCCGGCCAAAGCCGCCAGGGGGCGCAGCCCCGGAGCCTCGGCCAGGACTCGCCCGGCGGCCGGCGCGTC